>JAZOVO010000068.1:0-50685 GCA_045658745.1 Acutalibacteraceae bacterium
GCAGGATAAATTCTGTTCAGTTTGGGGATATGTGAACACATCATATTGGTTTCCGCTTGTTGGTGATGAGCCTAAAGAGGTTTCAGAAAAGTTCTTTATCATGTTAGATTATTTTGAGCCATACATAAAACAGTTTGAACAGATTATAGGACTTCCTCAAACCCATCTGTATAAATATGGTGAAAATGATTTCAGACCTCCGAATTGTATTGAAACTACTGAATTAGTTGAATATGGTGGTCTTGAAATGATTTATACCGATAAGGATTTTTCTTGGGCGATATATTTTTCTCATGAAAATACTGTTGCGTTTGCTGGGGCAATTGTCCCCAAAGTTAAAGAACTGATGTCAAAGGAAAAAGAACATTGGAACAAGTTTGAATGGAATTTATAAACAGAATAAACAAATCTCAATTTATCTGAAACCAAAAGTAAAAAATAAAATAGGCTGTAAAAACGAAAGTTTTACAGCCTGTTTTTTTAATTACAACCTCTTATCCTTATTATACGAAGCCTCAACGGCCTTTTCAACCGTAGCCTCAAAAGCGTTTTCCTGCAATGCACAAACACCTTCAATTGTTGTACCGCCGGGGGAGCATACCGCATCCACAAGCTTACGGGGATGCTCACCGCTTTCAAGAATAAGCTTTGCACTTCCAAGCACAGCCTGAGCCGCCGTTTCAAGTGCCTGAGCCTTTGTCATACCGTTTTTCACCGCCGCCATTGCAAGGGCGTCAATGAACATAAAAGCAAAGGCAGGGCTGCAGCCGCCGATAGCACTGTAAATTGAAAAGCTCTTTTCATTGATTTCAATGCCTCTGCCGAAGCTGTCGCAGAATTCCTTGACATAAGCCTTGTCGCTTTCCGTTGCCCTTTCGTTGCCGCAGTAGGCGGAAATTGCCGCCTGAACCTTGGCGTTGATGTTGGGCATAACGCGTACAAGCCTCGGTGAATAGGGGAGAAGTGAGGCGATAAACTCCGTTGTTTTACCTGCTGCAATGGAAATGATGAGCGGGTCATTTGCCTTTAATTCCTCACCGATTTTTTCTAAAAGAGCGGGGAAAACATCGGGCTTTACAGCAAGGACAACCTCACTGCACTTTTCTGCAATTTCCTTTTCGCTTTCCGTAAGGGTGAGGGAAAGCTCCTTTGCAAATTCCTCTGCCTTTTCACGGCAGATGTCAAAAACAGCAATATCACTGCCTTTATATTTTCCACTTGAAACAAGACCGCGGATAATAGCCGTTGCCATGTTTCCGCATCCGATAAAGCCTATCATTCTGCTTTTTCCTCCTCGGGAAGGTCAGATGTGCAGTTGGGGCACTTGACTGCCTCAATTGAAATTTCACTCTTACAGTAGGGGCAAACCTTTGTTGTGGGCTCTGCGGGAGCTTCCTCTTCCTTCTTCTTGCCGATTTCACTTACCTTGTTGATGCCCTTTACAAGCAGGAAGATAACCGTTGCCATAATAAGGAAGTTGAGAACTGCGGTTATGAAGGAGCCGTAGTTGAGGGTTGCGTAGCCTGCTTCCTTGGCGGCTTCGGCGGTCTGGAAAACAACCTCTTTGCCGTCAGGACCGACTATCTTATCCATTGAAAGAACAATGAACTTATCGGCAAAGTTGATGCCCTTTGTTGCAAGGGAAATTACGGGTGAAACGATGTCGTTTACAAGGGAGTTGACGATAGCCTGAAAGGCACCGCCTATGATAACGCCGACTGCAAGGTCAATTACGTTTCCTCGCATAATGAATTTTTTGAATTCGCCTAAAAATGCTTTCATTTTAAATTCCTCCGTTTTGGTAAGTTGGCGGTAATGGAACACAATAAGTCTGAAATGCCCGATTTATGCCGCCTTTGATGATTTTTTCTCCTCGCAATACGCGAGTATGGCTTCGTCGAAGAAAATCCCAAATGCAACACAACTTGGGCATTTCAGATTCTGCGAAGTTTAACGGGTGGAGATTTTTTATTGTAGCGAGGCAAAAACCGCAAGGAATACTTGCGTATTCCGAGGATTTTTAACGAAGCTGCGGTGAAAATATACCCCGTTAAACCTTATTGAGTTCGATTACCGCCAACTTAATTAGTTTAGCATACTTTTTTGTAAAAATAAAGTATCATACGCCCGTAAAATCAAAATCGGGAATAAAATTTTCACTTGCCGAAGCATAATCCTGAGTAAAAATACTTTTAAAGCCCATATCCTCGGCGGAGCAAACAACCTTTTCGTATTCCCTTGCGGTGATTTTACGCGTCAGCTCCTTGTACTTATCCGCCTGACCGCAGGGGGTGTACTGACTCATAAGGCTTATGACCGTGTCCGTGCCGAGGTTGTCACGAATCCATTCAAGGATTTTTATTGACTGATTTGTATTCTGCGGAAGCACAAGATGACGGACAATCAAGCCCTTTTGCATTATGCCCGCTTCGTTAAAAATATTTTCGGGACATTGCCTTTTCATTTCAAGGAGAGCCTTCGAGGCAAAGTCAAAATAATCTGCCGCGTCGCTGTATTTTTCCGAGCGGTCGGGGCTTATATACTTAAGGTCGGGCAGATAAATGTCAATAAGTCCCTCAAGGCTTTTAAGAGTGCTTACCCTTTCATAGCCCGAGGAGTTGTAAACTACGGGAACGGTTGGCTTTTCCTTTTTCAGCACCTTTACAATTTTATGGGCGTAGTGGGTAGGGTTTACAAGGTTGATGTTGTGTACACCCTTTGCGGTGAGCTCACGGAAAATTTCACCGAGCCTTTTCTCGCTGATAACCTTTCCTTTTGCTTCGTGGCTGATTTCATAATTCTGGCAGTAAACACATCCAAGGTTACAGCCTGAGAAAAACACCGTACCGCTGCCCTTTGTGCCGCTTATGGGCGGCTCCTCCCAAAGGTGGATTGACGCTCTTGCAAGGAGTATTTCATCCGGAACACCGCAACGGCCCTTTTGATTCTGTCTGTCGGCATTACAGCCTCTCGGACAAAGGTTACATTTCATTTTATCACCACCCTTTATATCTTCAACCTCTTTATTCTATCACACACAATTGACTTTTTCCATAGGCTGATATATACTTTTTATAAAGATTTACGAGGAGGTAAAATCTATGCTTCTTGCCGTTGATATAGGAAATACAAGCATCACCCTCGGTGCTTACAAAAATGAAAAGCTGATTTTTACCGCAAGGCTTCTGACCGACAGAAAGAAAACCGCCGAGGAATATACCGCCGACCTTCTCGGTATCCTTGACTCTCATTCTGTAAGGGGTGAGGAGTTTGAGGGTGCGGTTATTTCAAGCGTTGTGCCCGAGATTTCGGATGCTCTTTCCCTTGCAGTAAAAAATATTATCGGTAAAGAGCCGATAGCCGTCGGAGAAAAGCATAACGGCAACCTTAAGGTGGAAATTCTTCCCGTATCTTATCTCGGTGCGGATCTGATTGCCGCAAGCGTGGGTGCTACCCAAAAATATCCGCTTCCCTGCCTTGTTTGTGACCTCGGCACGGCGACGAAGATACTTGTAATTGACAAAGAGGGTCTTTTCCGCGGCTGTACAATTTCACCGGGAGTAAAAATCTCCCTTGAGGCGCTTTCGGACAAAGCCTCTCTGCTTCCTGAAATAAGTCTGAATAAGCCTGAAAGGGCAATAGGTGAAAATACCGTTGAGTGTATGCAAAGCGGTATTGTTTACGGCACGGCGGCAATGCTTGACGGACTCGTTAAGCGCATAAAAGCCGAGCTCGGCGCTGAAAATGCAACGGTGGTTGCAACGGGCGGCTACAGTAAAACAATTGCCGAGTGCTGTGAAACAGAGATTATATACGACGAAAATCTTCTGCTTGACGGACTTAAGACAATATATAACAAAGCATAAAAAGACGGCTGCTGCGGTTGAGCAACAGCCGTTAATTTTTATGCCTCAGCGGTAAGAAGTGCGTATTTTTCTTCAATCATCATCCATACTTCGGGTGCTTCTGCCTTGTACTTTTCAAATTCATCAACGGCAATTCTGTATGCCGCCTTTTTCTTTTCGTCTGCTTCGGCTTCATAAAGAGACCTGACATGATAAATTTCTTTAACGGTGTCAAGGAGCTTTTCATCCTCCGCCTTGTTTTCGGCAAAGTCAGAGAAGAGGGCGCGTATTTTAAGTGCACGTACCATATTTGAGCGCTTGTCCTCGGTAAGGTCATAGAAAAGATAGGGGATAATTGAAAGCAGAGTACCGATAAGACTGCAGATGATGACAACCTTTAAAATAGGGTTGCGGAAGTCGGCGTTGTAAAGGTCATCAAAGTTGTTGGTAAGACCGTAGGAGCCGAGAATAAGGGGCATTGCATAGCCTGTGCCGAGGGTGAGGATGCTGCCGAGGAAAACACCGCTCTGTTCCATAAAGCCTTCAAGGCGGTCATTGGTCTTGTACTGCTGATAGTCCATAACATCTGCCTTGATTGCGGGGAGATACACAATTGAAAGGGCACCGAACATATCCTTTATAAACATAAGGGCAAAGAAAAGGTAATAGTTTTCATAGCAGGTGAGCATAAGTGCCATACAGGCCGCCTGAACGGAAAGGGATAAAAGGCAGATTTTCTTTTTGCCCAGCTTGTTTGTCAGCGGAGCGCCGAGGGCAAGACCGGGGGTGGATGCCTCACCCTTGATGACGGTCATAATTGAGTAAATCGCGTTGTTGTTCATACCGTAGTAGAACACATACTGGAAAAGTGAGGAGTAGTTATAATTGAGGAAGGAAATCCAGGTTGAACCGTTGACAATCCAGAAATACTTGTTTTTGGAAACCTTTTTAAGTCCCTCAAAAAAGCCCATTTTCTGAACATACTGCTTGGGAACAATAATTTTTTCCTTTGTGCCGAATATGCAAAGCATACTCACGCATGCTCCTATTGTACAGAAAATCGGGAAGGCGATGCGGTAGGTTTTCATATCGTCAAGAGGGCCGATAAGCGGAAGCACGGGATTTATTACCGTGGGAGCAAAGGAGTAAACAATTGAGCTGATGCCGATTACCCAGGAGCGCTCCGAGGAGTTGGGGGAGAGCACCTGCACAAGGCTTGAATAAGCGGCAAGATAAAAGGGCGAGCAGAACTGAAGCAGAGAGTAAACCACAAAAACGGAAATAAGCTTCTGATTATAGCTCATCGTCTCATAGGGCAGATAAACGAATAATGTGCCGAGGAGAGCCGTGGGGATTCCCATGTAAAGCAGGTAAGGACGGAACTTGCCCATTTTGCTTCGGGTGTTATCAAAAAGCATTGCCCTTGTGGGTGTGATGAGCAGCATAATGAGAGTAACAACGGCGTTCATTGTCTGAATATCAACAAGGTTGAGTCCGATTGCGGGGCCGACAATCATACTGCCTGCATCGAGGGCGATTTTACCCACAAGTGCGGTGATGAAATAAACACCTGCACCGCCTACGGAGTAGGCCGCCATTTCCTTATAGGTTACATATTTTCCTTCACCGGGTACCTTCCATTGGCTTTTTGCCGTCTGTAAGGCCGTTTTTGCTTTTGAGGTAAGGTCATTGATTTTTCCCATTGTTATTTTTCTCCTTTCATTTTCCTTCTTTTATAAGTGAATAAAGCTTTTGAGTAAAGCCGTATTTTTCCGAAAGTGCGGCGATTTTCGTAAGGTCGGGAGTCTGAGCCTTTTTCAGCTTACAGCGGAGCATCAGGTTTTTGGGTGAGTGGGCAAAGTCCACAAACTCAATTATATCAACCTCGTATCCGCATTTTTTAAGTATGTCTGCACGGATGCTGTCGGTAAGAAGTGCGGAAAAACGTTCCTTTATAAGACCGTGGGAGAGCAGAAGGTCAAAGTCGCCGCCTTTTTTTATCGAGGAGCAGACCTCGTGCTGACAGCAGGGGACGGAGAAAATGTGCTTAACCTTGTTCTGAATGCCGTGGAAAAGGGCAAAGTCCGTTGCAATATCGCAGGCGTGGAGGGTGATTACCATATCAACCTCGCCCTCGTAAAGCTCACCCTTTGTAACGTCGTTTATGTAAAACTTAAGATTTTCGTAGCCGTATTTTTCAGCAATTTCATTGCAGTGCTTTACAACGTCCTCTT
Source organism: Acutalibacteraceae bacterium (assembly GCA_045658745.1). Classification (GTDB taxonomy): domain Bacteria; phylum Bacillota; class Clostridia; order Oscillospirales; family Acutalibacteraceae; genus UBA6857. Next base: position 6,080 of record JAZOVO010000068.1, read on the forward strand.
TTAAATCGTAGCCGATTACCCTTGCCTTGACCTTTTTAATCACGGTGAAGTAGTGGTAAATGATGAAGGTCAGGTAGCTTTTGCCGCAGCCAAAGTCGAGTATTGTGACCTCGTCCTTATCGTACTGACTGAAGGCATCGTCCACAATTTCAATAAAGCGGTTAATCTGCTTGTATTTGTCGTACTTGCTTTTTACAACCTTGAAATCCTCGGTGAAAACGCCGAGGTCAACAAGGGCAGGGATATTTTCACCCTGACGGAGAATATAGTTTTTCTCCTTGTTATGGCTTTTGACTTCATTAACCTTTATTTCGTTACCCGTAAGCTTACGCTTTGTTTTATCGGGGAAGATTGTGTAATGGATTGTTGTACCCTCTGCCGTGAGACAGCACTGTGAAAAGCCGTGGCGGTATTCGTTGTAAATAAGGTCGGGAAGCTCCTCGGGGGAGATGTTCTGATGAAATGCCTGAGGACCCTTGATTTTTTCTGCCTGCCACATTTCGCCCTTTTTGCTTTTAAAGGGACGCAGGGTTATTTTTGAAAATTCAGAACTCTTATCCCGCCTTGAGGAAAAAACAATTTTTTTGATTTTTCCCTTAAGGGAAAGTATATCCTGACAGATGATGTAGTTCATGCTATACCGCCTTTGAATTTAAGATAATTCATTTTAACACAAATAAAATTAAAAGTATATATTATTGACGCATAATTATTGACTACCCGTAAATTTTAATGTATAATTTACGGGTAAAATTATGCCCCTTGAAGCGGAATTTTCCGAAGGGGAACGGAGGATAAAATATGGACGGTAAATTTTCACTTGACACATCCTTTAAAAAGGCTTTCCCGATATTGCTTATGGCAGTTGGCGTTGCCGTGGCTGCGGCACTTTTAATCTCAAGGCTTAACCTTGTTAACCTTGTGGCTCTTCTTTACTGCTGCATTATGTCAGCCATAATCACCCTTTCACTCATCATCAAAAAAAGAGTTTATGCTCCTATGATTTTCGGCTATGCCGCTTCAAGCCTCAGCATAATCGTGTTCCATACAGTATGGGGTGCGGATGCAGGCTTCGGTGCTTTTATTTCCGACAAAGCTGAAGGCTGGTCAAGTGCGGCAAATGCACTTTTCACAGGTGAAGGATCAATTCTTACAAGACTCGGCGGTAACCTTCTTCTTGCTCTTCCCGCAATTATCACTCTCTGGGGACTTTTCTTTGTTGCAAAGAAGAGGTGCAACAAAACAGGTCTCAAGGCTGTTTCCTCAATTGCACTTTCCGTGCTTCTTATGGGTGCATCCGTTTTCTCTGTTCTTTTCGGCAACCACAGAACAAAGCCCGTTACCGATAGACTCTGGGAGGGTCACGATGACTACCTTAATAAGGTTGACAAGGTAAAGAGTGACAACCCCAATGTGCTTTTCATTCTTATGGACGATATGGGCTACGGCGATACATCCCTTAACGGTGCAATTTACGAAACTCCCAATATGGACTCCATCGGTGAAAACGGACTTAACTTTGAAAACTTCTATTCAGGCTATTCCGTTTGTTCACCCGCACGTTTTGCAACTCTTACAGGTCGTTATCCCTACAGAGGCTATGCGGACAATGTTATCTATCCTACCGTACAGACCACGGGCAACTTTGCACAGACAAGAGTTTACAACTCCTTTGAAATGGGCAACAATGTTGACGGTATGCTCGGTGACGAAATCACAATTGCAGAGGTGTTCAAAAACGCAGGCTACGCTACGGGTGCCTTCGGTAAGTGGCATCTCGGTGACTACGGCGAATACCTTCCCACAAATCAGGGCTTCGATTACTTCTACGGAAGCCATCACGTAAACGATATGTACGCCTTCTATCACGCAAGTGAGGAAAACGGCGAGTATGAAATTGTTCACGGTAACGACGAAATGCGTGACGAGAACGGCAAAAAGGATCAGAAGATGCTCACCGAGTGGATTCACGGCGAAATTGAGTCCTGGATTACCGATAAGGCTGAAAAGAACGAGCCCTTCTTTGCTTACTATGCAACTCCCTGGCCTCACGGCCCCGTGTTTGTCGGTGACGACTTCAAGGGTGCAAGCGGTATGGGTACATATGTTGACTGCCTTACAGAGTTTGACGCATATCTCGGCAAGCTCTTTAACACAATGGAGGAGCTTGGTGTTTTAGAGGATACAATCATCGTGTTCACAAGTGACAACGGACCTGCCCTTGAGGGCTCCGTCGGCGACCTTCGCGGCGGTAAGTACCTTGCTTATGAGGGCGGACAGAAGGTGCCCCTTATGATCCGTTGGGACAACAACGGCGGACTTTTCGAAAAGGGTGAAACAAGAACAGAAAGCGCAACCTCTGTTGACTTCTTCCCCACTCTTATTGAAATGTGCGGCATCACCGTTGACGGCAAGGAAAACGCTCTTCCCGCTGACCGTGTGATTGACGGCGTTTCTATGATGCCCGTAATCAAGGAGAATGCCCCCGTTCATAATGAGGAGCATCCTATCCTTCATATGAAGCGTGAGGACATCAAGGGTATCCAGTACACCGTTACAACAAAGAGCGTTCTTGACAGAGACGAATACAAGGATTACACCTATCCTGTACTTACTGATAACGAATATATCACCTTCAAGTATTTTGACAAGCTTCAGAATGACAACTCTGCCTTCTGGGATAAGAACCGTAAGAACTGGCTTCACATTCTGACCGATGACTATCAGGAAAACTACAACCGTACACCTGCTTATCCCACAATTTCCGATGAAATGCACGAAAAGCTTGACAGCATTCAGCAGGGTCTTAAAGAAAACAGAAGAGGTATAATCAAGTAATGCCGCCGCTTTCAATAATGATAAAGCCCGCCTCGAGTCTTTGTAACTTAAGGTGTAAGTACTGCTTTTACTGTGACGTTGCCGCTCACAGAGACGTGTTTTCTCTGGGTAAAATGGAGCTTTCCACGGCGGAAAATCTCATTAAAAGCGCACTTTCCTTTGCCGACGGCTGCAGCGTTGCCTTCGCCTTTCAGGGCGGCGAGCCATTAATTGCGGGACTTGACTATTTCAGAGAGTTTGTTTCCCTTGTAAAAAGATACAATGTGAAAAATTCCGAGGTTTTCTATTCAATCCAGACCAACGGAACGCTCGTTGACGACGATTTTGCGAGATTTTTTCACGATAATAAGTTCCTTGTAGGCTTAAGCCTTGACGGTGACTTTGAGGGCAATAAATTCCGAGTGGACGCAAACGGGCAGAACTCCTACTACAAAATCACAAGGGCGGCAAACAAATTCATAAAGCACGGCGTTGAGTTCAATATCCTCACGGTGCTTACGGGCTACTGTGCCGAAAACGCCGAAAGAATATATAAGCACTTCCGTTCAATGGGCTATAAATATCTTCAGTTTATACCCTGCCTTCGTCCTATGGGGGACAAGACGGAGAGCGAGCTTTATATGACTGCTGACCAGTATGCCGATTTTCTTATAAAAATCTTCAACCTTTACGTCAAGGATTTCACAAGAGGCAACTATGTTTCAATCCGTCAGTTCGATAACTGGGTGAGAATGTACCTCGGTGAAAGGGCAGAGCAGTGCGGACTTATGGGACACTGCACCCATCAGTTCGTCGCCGAGGGTAACGGTAACATTTACCCCTGCGACTTTTACTGCATCGATGAGTGGCTTTTAGGCAACATCAACGAAACGGGCCTTAAGGAAATGGCTGAGGGCAAAAGGGCATACGAATTTATAAAAGAGAGCATTGCCGTCAGGGACGAATGCAGAAAATGCTCATACTATCCAATATGCAGACAGGGAGGCTGTAAGCGTAACCGTGAGAGCGGTGACTACTGCCAAAGCTACAAAAAATTCTTCTCCTCCTGCCTGCCCCTTTTCAGAATGTTCAGAAGATAATAAAAATTCAGAAGGAAATAACAATGAAAAATTTAGGCTATTATAACGGTAAATATGACGAGCTCGAAAATATGCAGATTCCCATGCTTGACAGAGTCTGCTTTTTCGGTGACGGCGTTTACGATGCAACCTACTGCCGTAATTATGTAATCCACGATTTAAAGCAGCACGTTGACCGCTTTTACAGAAGCGCCGACCTTCTCGAAGTGGAGGTGCCGATGTGTAAAAGAGAGCTTACAGAGCTTCTTTGCGACCTCGTTAAAAAGGTTGACAGCCACGAGCAGTTCGTCTATTTTCAGCTTACACGCGGTACGGGAATAAGAAATCATATCTATCCCGATGCCGAAAATGTAAAGGGCAACCTCTGGGTTGTGCTTACTCCGAAGAAGATTGTTGACACCTACAAAACGGTTAAGCTTATCACCCGCGAGGATACAAGGTTTTTACATTGCAACGCAAAAACCGTTAACCTTATACCCGCCTGTATGGGCGCAAATGCGGCTTACCTCAAGGGCGCTGACGAATGTGTTTTCCACCGCGGCGATGAGGTTACCGAATGTGCTCACTCAAATGTGCACATAATAAAGGACGGCAGGTTTATCACTCATCCCGCCGATGAAAAGATTCTCAACGGTATTTCAAGGCTCAACCTTATCCGCAAGTGCGGTGAGCTCGGCATTCCCGCCGAGGAAAGAGTCTTCACCGTAAGTGAGCTTTTTGACGCCGATGAGGTTATCATTTCCTCCTGCGGCTCCTTCTGCCTGCAGGCAAGCCATATTGACGGTAAGCCCGTCGGCGGCAAGGCAGGGGACATCCTCAAGGCATTGCAGGACGGACTTGTGAAGGAATTCGACGAGGAATGCGGTGCCTGAGTAGCCGGTAGTCAGCAGTCAGGGCGCCCCTCGGGCGTTCGGGATTGCTTTTCATACATCATTGCAATGCTTTTGCATTGCCGAAAGGAGAGGTCTTGTGCCTTATTACAGAAGTGCTGTTGTAGTTGACCTTGACGTAATCAGGGAAAACTTCAGAGAGATAAAGAAAAAGGTCGGCGAAAGCACAAGGGTGCTTGCCGTTATAAAGGCGGATGCCTACGGTCACGGAGCAATTGAAACAGCCAGACTGCTTGAAAAAAGCTGTGACTTTTTCGGCGTTGCCGACATTGACGAGGCAATGCAGCTTCGTATTGCTGGCTTTGACACTCCTATTCTTATCCTCGGAAGAACAGACCCCTATTACAGTGATGTAATAATAAAATATAATATCCGCACGGCAGTTTCCTGCTTAAGCGATGCCCTTGCTCTTTCGAAGGAGGGCGAGAAGCAGCAGAAAAGTGCCCGAATTCACATTGCTCTTGACACGGGTATGAGCCGTATCGGCTTTCAGCGTGACGAGGCGGAGATAATCAGAGAAATTTCAAGGCTTCCCTTTATTGAAATTGAGGGTGTATTCTCTCATTTTGCAACGGCGGACGAGCCCGACCTTTCAAGGGCGCAGAAGCAGAAGGAGCTTTTTGATGAGTTCACTGTAGAGCTTGAGAAAATGGGCGTAAGCTTTTCAATGAGGCATATGAACAACTCTGCGGGTATCATAAACTTCGACGAAAAGTACGATATGGTAAGGGCAGGTATTGTCCTTTACGGACTTTACCCGAGCCATGATATAGACGGCAGTCTTCTGCCCGTAAAGCCCGCAATGCGCTGGGTGGCAAAAATCAGCCACGTGAAAGCCCTTCCCGCAGGCAGAGAGATAAGCTATGGCGGAACCTTTGTAACTCAGAAGGAAACGATTGTCGCTACCGTGCCCGTAGGCTATGCTGACGGCTATCCGAGATGCCTTTCAAATATCGGTGAGGTGCTTGTTGGCGGAAAAAGAGCGCCTATTATCGGCAGAATCTGTATGGATCAGTTTATGATTGACGTTACGGATATTCCCGGCGTTGACCTCGGAAGCGAGGTAACTCTTGTAGGACGTGACGGCGATGAGGTGCTTTCAATGGAGGAGGTTTCCGAAAAGGCGTACTCCTTCAATTACGAGCTTCCCTGCAGAATTTCAAGGCGTGTGCCGAGAATATATTACAAAAAGGGCAAAGAGGTAGTGAGCCTTCATTACCTTATAGATTAAAAAAACTCACTTATACTGATTTTAAGGTTAGTATAAGTGAGTACCTTTATAATGAAAATAAAGGAAATTCAAAACAAAGCAGGTGACAGATATGGAGAAAAGAAAATTTGAGCTGACCTCCGTCGGACTGCATATTTTTGCAATGATATTTATGCTGGCGGATCATTTGTGGGCAACGGTGTTTACAAATGCACAGTGGCTGACTCAGGTGGGCAGACTTGCTTATCCGATTTTTGCCTTTATGATTGTCGAGGGCTATACCCACACGAAGAATCTGAAAAAATATGTTCTCAGGCTTCTTGCTTTCGCAGTAATTACAGAAATTCCCTTTAACCTTATGGTCGGCAACAGCGTGTTTTATTATGTGCATCAGAATGTTCTGTGGACCTTCCTTATCTCAATCGGACTCATTTACCTGAATGAGCTTGCAAGGAAAAAGGAAAAGCTGTGGCTTAATCTTGTCACAATGGTAGGCACGGTGGTGCTGGGCTATGTCCTCGGCTATATCACCTTTGTTGACTATAACGCGGCAGGTATACTTACTGTGCTTCTTTTCTACTTCTTCCGCGGAAGAAAATGGTGGTGCTGCCTCGGTCAGCTTGTGGGACTTTATTACATCAATGTTGAAATGCTTCAGGGCCTTTACTTTGAGGTTGAGCTGTTCGGTCATACCTTTGAGGTTGTTCAGCAGGGGATTGCTGTTCTGTCACTTGCCTTTATCTGGCTTTACAAGGGCAGACAGGGCAAAAAGAGTAAGGCCTTCCAGTATTTCTGCTACGCCTTCTATCCTGCACATATGCTGTTGCTGTGGTTGATTTCAACGCTTTTATACTGATAATATAAAAACAGAAAGCATATCATTTTTATGGTATGCTTTTTTTGCATTTCAAAATCACTTGAAAAAATGTTACGTATGTGTTAACATAGAAGCGGAGAAAATAAAACATTATTAAGGAGGAAGCATTATGTTTGACAAAATTATCGCATTCTTTATGGCAATCATCAACTTTTTTCTGGGACTTTTCGGTCTCGGCGGAGTCGGCGGACAGGAATACAACTGTCAGACCTTCTTTGATTTAAGCTACGGCACACACGAAAGACAGACCGTTGACCTCTTTATTCCCGAGGGTGCCTCGGGCGACCTCGGTATGGTGCTGTTTATTCACGGCGGAGCCTGGATTGCAGGCGATAAGGAAAGCTATGAGGGCGGAATGGAATATGGCGCAACAAGCCTCGGTATTGCAACGGCTTCTGTAAATTACCGCTATATTAGTGAGGATGTTGACCTGCTTGATATTCTTGACGATATTGACGCCGCTCTTGCCGCAGTCAAGGCAAAGGGCGCAGAGGTCGGTGTAAACATCAACAGGGTACTTCTTACGGGCGACAGCGCAGGCGGTCATCTTTCACTTCTCTACGCTTACTCGAGGAAGAATACTGCTCCTGTTACTCCCGTTGCCGTTGTTAGCAACTCGGGTCCCACAGACCTTTACGACGATAACTTCTATCACGGCAATGCCTTAGGTGATGAGGCGGCTATTTCCGACCTTATGTCAAAGGCCTGCGGTCAGCGTTTTGCTTATGCTGAAAGGGAGAGTGCAAAGGCTGCACTTTACAGAGTTTCTCCCGTGGCATATGTAAGTGCCGACTGTGTTCCCACCGTAATCAACCACGGCGACAGCGATTCAATTGTGCCCTTCTCAAATGCACAGACTCTTGATGCTCTTCTTACACAGTACGGTGTTGAGCACGTGCTTAATGTTTACAAGGGTGCAGACCACGACCTCGGCAAGGATGATGAGGCAAAAAAGAGAGCAGATGAGCTTCTGTTCGGTTATATTGACAGATTTCTTAAATAAAAAATATACATTGTAAAAACAACAAAGGACACGGCTTTGAAGCCGTGTCCTTAACTAATGTTTTTGTTTTTAAAGGTTGGGGTTCTGATTATATGTTCCGCCGTTCTGTGCGGCTGAGGTTGACATATTGATTGCATTGAAAATCTTATCGGGAAGTGTAAGCTGACTCACCGTGCCTACAACACCTGTTATAACGGGGATGAAGCATACAAACCAACCTACTGCAATTGCGATAATCTTGTTTGCCCATTCGCTGTCAATGTTCACGGTGAGCTGATCGTTTATTGCTGAAAAGTTTGCTCTGCATTCAAGACCGAGACCGAGAATGTTTGAAAAGCCCTCACGGCTCTTTGTTACTGTAAGAACACCTGCGTTAGGACCTATCATCTGAATGCTTGTCTGATAGCCCTGAGCGTCAAGAGTGAGTGCAGTAGCCTGAACTACTGCGTAAAGGTCTGTTCCTGCGGGGAAGGGATAGTTTTTTAACATTTTTAATTTCCTCCTTTATACTTAAGAAAAGATTTTGTAAATCAGTCCGCTTTCAAAATCGGCATAAACCACATTGCTCTGTCCATTAAGCCTCACAATATAAACCGCCGTGAGAAGCACAAGAGCAGAAATGCAAAGTGCGGTCATTGCTTTTTTCGGTATGCGTCTTCTGAAAAGATATATTATCACCGCCACGGGGAGAAGAAACACAAGGGGGTGCATTTCAAGGGCTGTTGAAAAATCAAGCCTTAACAAAGCAAAAACAGCTCTTGTCATTCCGCAGCCGGGACAGGCAATGCCCGTGAAAAATCTTATAGGACAGCCGAATGTAAGATAGAACACCGCTATTACCGTGAAAGGTAAAATGATATGCAGATTTTGTCGGATTTTTAAAAGTAATACTTTCATTAGTTTAATTCTATCACATCGTGAATTTTTTTGTCAATAGTATAATATCACCATGTAAGAGTAGCGTTATAATCGTCGATACCGTAATTGCCTGCGCTGTGCTTCAGAATTTCGTAAAGGTCAGCCTTTTCACCGTCCCAGCCCTTCAGGTCAACTTTCTTGAGAATAGGACGTAATCTCTTTAAAAGAGCAAGGAAAACATCACCCTTGGGAGTGCCCTCGGTAAAGCTCTGGTTGCCCTCAAAAACGCCGCGGACAAGCTCCGTTGCGTAGTCGAGCACGCGCATATCCCTGATTGACTTATCGCATTTTACAAAAAATACCTTTGCCATAGTGCCGATTCTGACCGAGCAGATGAATTTGCCTGCGGCTCTCAGCACCTTTTCAGTTGAATCCTTTTCTTCAATTCGGATTTTACGCATAGCACGCTTTGTGTCATCTCTCAAATCGGTAAGAACGTTGACTATCATTCGGTCAAACATATCACGGAGATATTTTTTGCAGTCATCGGTGTCCCATTCAAAATCGGGGGTGGGTATGCTCTTGATTTCGGCCTTTGTGTCAGTTACGGTAACGTGGCGGATGAAGGCGGGGTCTGCAATGATTGAGCCTGTTGTAATGTCATAAAGGCGGTTGCCCTTTTCTGTGTCAATATAGTTTATGCTCTGGTTGTGCATATGCCCTGTGAAAATCATTTTCACTCCCTCATCGGCAAGGAAGGAGGCAAACTTGTGAGCGTCCTTTATCATAACGGGGGAGAGAAGCTGAAAGAGAGGCTGACCGGGTAAAATAGGATAATGGCACATAGCAATCATTGTCTGCTTGTCCTCGCGTGCCTTTTCGGTCTGCTCCTTTATCCATTCCCATTGCTCGTCCTTGAAGTAATATTTGCCCTTTTCCTTGAAGTCGCAGTTGATGCAAAGGAGCCTTACATCATCTGAAAGCTGTGCAACATAGGAAAGGTTTTCCTTGTCTGTGGCAATGGCATCGCCGAAGCCGAAGTCACGGTACATATCGAAAAGCTCGTCTCTTTTTGTATGCTCGGGTGAATATCTGCCCTTTTCACCGAAGGCAAAGGTGTCACCCTCCTTGTATTTGAAATCGTGGTCGGCGGTTACAACATAAATTTTCTTGCCGCTTTGCTTAAGGTCATAAAGGAGCTCAAGAAATTTTTCGTGGCTTTTTCTTTCGCCGTTGAAGGAGAGGTCACCTGCGATAAGCACGGTGTCAGCCTCGTCGGCTCTTTTCAGCCATTCAAAAACGCTGTTGCAGATGCTTTCGGTTTCTGCAAAGCATTTCTGCTCGTAGTGCATAAAGTCCTCGTACTCGGGTCCGCTGCAGCCGAGCTCCGTTGCGAAATAGTGAGGGTCTGTGATAAGATAAAATTTTGTTTCCTTCATAGTGTTCTCCATAATATATGTATATTTGTATTTTATTCTCAAAAACTATTGATTTGAGCCCTTATATATAGTAATATTAACAAAAAAGAAGAAAGAAAGCAAGGGATAAAATATGAAAATTACATTTATGGGTGCAGGAAGCACCGTTTTTGCCCGTAATGTTATCGGTGACTGTATGTGCACACCGAGTCTTTGCGAAAGTGAGTTTGCTCTTTACGATATTGATGCTGACAGATTAAAGGAGTCGGAAATCATCCTTTCTGCTATCAATAAGAATATAAATGAGGGTAAGGCAAAAATTACAACCTACCTCGGTGAGGAAAACAGAAAGGATGCACTTCGCGGTGCAAGCTTTGTTATCAACGCTATTCAGGTGGGCGGCTATGAGCCCTGCACCGTTACTGACTTTGAAATTCCCAAAAAGTACGGTCTCCGTCAGACTATAGCCGATACAATGGGCATCGGCGGAATTATGCGCGCCCTTCGTACAATCCCTGTTATGAAGGCCTTTGCCGACGATATGGAGGAGGTATGCCCCGATGCATGGTTCCTCAACTATACAAATCCTATGGCGATGCTTACGGGATATATGCAGCGTTACACAAACATTAAAACAATCGGACTTTGCCACAGCGTTCAGGGCTGCAGTAAGCATCTGCTTGACAGTCTCGGCCTTGAGGATAAGCTTGAGGGCAGAACAGAGAAAATTGCAGGCATCAACCATATGGGATGGCTTCTCGAAATCTACGACAAGGACGGCAACGACCTTTACCCCGAAATCAGAAAGAGGGCAAAGGAAAAGAACGCAACCGAAAAGCATTGGGATATGGTACGCTACGACTATATCGACAAGCTCGGCTACTACTGTACCGAAAGCAGTGAGCATAACTCCGAATACAATCCCTTCTATATAAAGTCAAAATATCCCGAAATGATTGAAAAGTTCAACATTCCTCTTGATGAGTACCCCAGAAGATGTGTAAATCAGATTGAGGGCTGGGCAAAGCAGAGGGACGAAATTCTTGCCGACGGTAAGATTACCCACGAAAGAAGCGAGGAATACGCTTCATATATTATGGAAGCAATCGTTACAAACAAGCCTTACAAAATCGGCGGTAATGTAATCAACAACGGACTTATCGACAACCTTCCCAAGGAGGCCTGCGTTGAGGTACCCTGTCTTGTTGACGGCAGCGGTATTACTCCCTGTAAGGTAGGCCCGCTTCCCTTACAGCTTGCGGCAATGAATTCAAGCAATATTTACGCTCAGCTTCTTACAATTGAGGCAGCCGTAACGGGCAAAAAGCAGTATATTTACAATGCGGCAATGATGGATCCTCATACGGGCGCAGAGCTCAGCATTGAGGATATTTACGCTATGGTTGACGAGCTTATTGAGGCTCACGGCGATTGGATGCCGAAGTTTGAGTAAGTAAAATGCTGGCAAATGTAAAGTTCTTTTGGTTACTTTTCTTTCAAGAAAAGTAACGCCCGACCGGCGAGGGCAAGAAAAATAAACTGATGCTGTCCTTCTCTTTCTGAGGGACAGCATTTGTTTATAAACAAATTATAAACAAACCCTTGCTTTTTTAAATATATGAGTGTATAATCCTCATTTGGTAAAACTATATTACTCATAAGGGGCATTACCACAAAATGAAAAAAGCTATTTCATTAATTCTTTCAGCTTTGATTCTTTTAAGCTGCTTTTCTGTCTGCTCAACGGCGGCAGCAAAATATAAATATGTTGTCCTCGGTGACTCCATAGCCTTCGGCTCGGGGCTTGTAAATCCTCTTGACGCCTGCTACGGAAAAATGGTCGCAGATACCTGCGGCTTTGATTATGCAAATCACGCCGTGCCCGGCTCAACAAGCTCTGACCTTATTTATAAGCTTAACGAGAAGGGCGTACGCTCGGATATTGCGGGGGCAGATATTATCACTATATCAATCGGCGGTAACGATTTTCTTCACGAGCTTCCCGACCTTCTGTACGATTTTATTATCAGAAAGGATTACAGTAAGTTTGATAATATTGAGTTCGGTGTTTATTCCAATCTCAGCAAGATTATTGACAGTATAAGGGAGCTTAACGGTGACGCCACGATTCTTCTGCAGACCCTTTACAATCCTCAGTCCGATTATCTGAGAAAGCCCTATCAGCATGCGGTTGACCGTGTGAATAACGCAATTTACCGCTGTGAAAGGGAGAACAGACGAGTTGAGGTTGTTGATGTTGCCTCTGTTCTCAACGGCGACGAAAGGAATTTTGCCGACGACACAATGCACCCGAGTGCAAGGGGAAACGCTATAATAGCACGTGAGGTGCTTTATACTCTTAATGACCTCGGCTTTACCCGTAAGACGGAGGTTGAAGCAAAATACCCGGGAGTGAACGTGGTGCTCGGACCCGGTGTTGAGCAGGTGCTCAATTACTATGCCTTCTTTTTATATGCAATGGCAAAGGCGTTGAGTGCGATAGCGATTGTTATGAAATAAGCTTTATAAAAAGTTCAGGGATAAGCAAGTGTAGCTTATCCCTGTTTTTTGTTATTTTGTGAGTCTGAACACCTTACATCCGTGACCCTTCACAACCGCCTTGATACAGTCGCTTTCCGTCACAAGGCTCTCCTTTGTCCACAGCTCAGAAGCATTATAAGCGCCCTTTTCAATGCCGTAGCCTTCAAAGCAGACGGCAACCTCTTTTTCCTCATCGGTAAGGTTGAAAAGTGCAATAACGGTGTTTCCGTCCTTGTCACGGCAGTACCACGCACATTCCTTGCGTGTGCGGAAAAGCTGACGGTTTTCACTTGAACGCTGATTTATTTCAAGTATGTCTCTGTTGGTGATAACCTCGAGGTCCTCGGGGCGGTTTTCACGAAGCTCGCCGCCTAAAATAAGGGGTGAACGGAACATTGACCAGAGAGTGAGCATTGTTCTTTGCTCATCGGGAGTAAAGTTTGTGTAGCGGTCACGGTCACCAAGGCAGGTGCAGGTTTTGCTGATTTTGCCGAGAGGTAACATATCGCAGTCAGGCCAGCAGCCGACCTTTACGTGAGGTGCCCACTTTTCGCACCTTTCGAACATAGCGTAAAGCTTGTCCCAATGATCCCAGAAGTCGCCCGTCATACGCCACATATTGGCGTTCTGTGAAAGGTGGAAGGCTTCATTTATAACGGCAGGGCCGGGGGAGAGGGAAAGCACCATTGCTCTGCCGCAGTTGTCAATTGCCTTGCGGATCATTTCAATTTCTTCTCTTGCACTGTAGGGGTCGTGGGGCTTGTATTCGGTGTTCGCAATGTCGTCGACCTTTACAAAATCAACGCCCCAGGAGGCGTAAAGCTCAAAAATACTGTTGTAGTAAGCCTGTGCGCCCTCGCAGGTGCGAAGACCGTACATATCCGTGTTCCATAAGCACACGGAAAAGCCCTGCGTGATTTCACGGGCAGTTTTGTCGGTGCCCTTGACGGGAGTGTTCATATGCACCGCCTGGCGGGGGATACCTCTCATAATATGTATACCGAACTTAAGTCCCATAGCGTGAATTTTATCGGCAATCGCCTTAAAGCCGACACCGTTCGCCGCAGAGGGGAAGCGGTTTTCTGCAGGGATAAGGCGTGAGTATTCATCCATGCAAAGCTCGGTGAAGTTGTTATAAAAATTGCTTGTTGCCTTGGGCTCGTACCATTGAATGTCGCAGGTGATGTATTCGTAGCCGTAGTCCTTAAGGTTATCGGCAACATACTGTGCGTTACCTAAAAGCTGCTCCTCGTTGACGGCGGCTCCGTAGCAGTCCCAGCTGTTCCAGCCCATCGGGGGAGTGAGGGCGAAGGTGTCTTTTTTAAGCATAGTGTTTTCTCCTTTGGGTGTGTTTGAGGTTATTATACTATAAACAAAACGGTAAAGTAAAGGAATTTCTGATAAAGGTTGATTTTTAATGGCGGATATGGTAAATTGAATTTGACTTAATTTTTTCAGGAGGATTAAAATATGCAGGAAATCAGATGCCCGAAATGCGGTGAAATTTTTCAGGTTGACGAAAGCGGATATAATCAGATAGCACTTCAGGTGAGGGACAGTGAGTTTGAAAAGGAGCTTGAAAGAAGAGAAAAGGAAATCCTCGCAAGGCAGGAGCACGATGTAAAGCTGCTTCGCTTACAGGCAGAGAAGGAGCTCAGCGAAAGCATCAACAAAAAGGAAGAGGAAATCTCGGATAAGGATAAGCTTATTGCCGACCTCAGGGCTAAGCTTGATGCGAGCGAAACCGAAAAGAAGCTTGCAGTTTCCGAGGCGCTGAAGCAGAAGGATGAGGAAATTCATAAGGGCGAAAGAGCGCATACACAAAGCCTTTCAAAAAAGGATGAGGAGATTTCCGAGCGCGAAAGGACTATAGCGGCGCTTCAGGCAAGGCTCAGCGCAAGTGAAACCGAGAAAAAGCTTGCCGTTGCCCAGGCTGTGGAAATAAAGCAAAGGGAGTTATCCGAAAAGGTATCGGAAATTGCTGACCTTAAGGGTGAGCTTAAAAACAAGGATACGGAAAGCCGCCTTAATGAAAAATCCCTGAAGGAGCAGTACGAAAGCAAGCTGAAGCTTATGGATGAGCAGATTGAATATTATAAGGACTTCAAGGCTCGTCAGTCCACAAAGATGATCGGTGAAAGCCTTGAGCAGCATTGCCTTACACAGTTCAATTCAATCCGTATGACTGCATTCCCTAACGCTTATTTCGAAAAGGATAACGATGCAAGAACGGGCAGTAAGGGCGACTTTATTTACAAAGAGTGCGCAGAGGACGGAACGGAATTCATTTCAATTATGTTTGAAATGAAAAATGAGGCAGACACCACCGCGACAAAGCATAAAAACGAGGACTTCTTCAAGGAGCTTGATAAGGACCGCAGGGAAAAGGGCTGTGAATATGCGATTCTTGTTTCCTTGCTTGAAATTGACAATGAGCTTTATAATAACGGCATTGTCGATGTGTCCTATAAATATCCAAAGATGTATGTCATCCGTCCCCAGTTTTTTATTCCGATGATTACTCTGCTGAGAAATGCCGCACAGAATTCCCTGCAGTACCGTCAGGAGCTTCAGGTTGTCCGCAATCAGCAGATTGATATTCTTAATTTTGAGGAAAATATGAAGGCCTTCAAGGAGGGCTTTGCCCGCAATTACCGTATTGCAAGTGAGAGATTTGCAACTGCTATTGAAGAAATTGACAAGACTATTGACCACCTGAACAAAACAAAGGCAGCATTGCTCTCCTCGGAAAACAATCTTCGTCTTGCTAATAACAAGGCTGAAGACCTGAGTATAAAAAAGCTTACTAAAAATGCACCGTCGGTAAAAGCGATGTTTGATGAGCTGAATAAAGAATAAGATAAAAAGGAAGGACGGCACACGCCGTCCTTCCTTTATGCCCGAAGGGCGCTCTTACTACTTACTACTCCGAAAATTCTTGACAACCTCACTTTAAATTGATAAAATATACAATAGAAAATTATACCCGAAAGGAATGATAGCTATGAAAGCAATCGTAACAGTAATCGGTAAGGACACCACCGGCATCATTGCCGCAGTTTGCACCCTCCTTGCAGAAAATAAAATCAACATCCTCGACATCAGCCAGACCGTTATGGAGGGCTTCTTCACTATGACAATGCTTATTGATATGAAGGAGTGCATTGTTCCCTTTGCTGAAATCAGCGAAAAGCTCAGCGCAAAGGGCGAGGAAATGAACTTAAGCATCCGCGTTCAGCGTGAGGACATCTTTGATAAAATGCACAGAATATAAGGGGGAAGAATAATGCACAGCCAGAAGGAAATTCTTTCCACTATTGATATGATAGACCATCAGCACCTTGATGTCAGAACAATCACTATGGGTATATCCCTGCTTGATTGTGCAAGTGACAGTGTTGAGGTGACTGCTAAGAAAATCTATGAGAAAATCACACGCCTTGCAAAGGATTTAGTCAGAACAGGTGAGGACATCGAGAAGGAGTTCGGTATACCTATCGTAAACAAGCGTATATCCGTAACTCCCATTTCACTTGTTGCCGCCGCCTGCAAGGAGACAGACTATACTCCCATTGCCGTTGCTCTCGACGAGGCGGCTAAAAAGTGCGGTGTTAACTTTATCGGCGGCTTCTCCGCCCTTGTACATAAGGGAATGACAAAGGCAGACGAGAACCTTATCAATTCAATTCCCTCTGCCCTTGCCGCAACCGAGAGAGTATGCTCAAGCGTAAGCGTTGCTTCAACAAAGGCGGGCATCAATATGGATGCCGTTGCCCTTATGGGTAAGATTATCAAAAAGACCGCAGATATGACCGGCGAGCAGCACGGCTTCGGCTGCGCAAAGCTTGTTGTTTTTGCCAATGCCGTTGAGGATAACCCCTTTATGGCAGGTGCCTTCCACGGTGTCGGTGAGGCGGAGTGTGTAATCAACGTAGGTGTAAGCGGCCCCGGTGTTGTTCACCACGCTCTTAAAAAGTGCAAGGGTCAGCCCTTTGACGTTGTTGCGGAAACCATCAAAAAGACCGCCTTCAAAATCACCCGTATGGGTCAGCTTGTTGCCTCCGAGGCATCAAAAAGACTCGGTGTGCCCTCGGGCATTGTTGACCTTTCCCTTGCTCCCACTCCCGAAAAGGGTGACAGCGTTGCAAGAATCCTTGAGGAAATGGGTCTTGAATGCTGCGGTACTCACGGCACAACCGCCGCTCTTGCTCTTCTTAACGATGCCGTTAAAAAGGGCGGTGTAATGGCAAGTAATCACGTCGGCGGGCTTTCAGGTGCATTTATCCCCGTAAGTGAGGATGAGGGTATGATTGAGGCGGCACTTAAAAACAGTCTCACCATCGATAAGCTTGAGGCTATGACCTGCGTCTGCTCTGTAGGTCTTGATATGATTGCCGTTCCCGGTGACACAAGCGCTTCAACAATTTCCGCAATCATCGCCGATGAATCGGCAATCGGTGTTGTAAATACAAAAACAACCGCCGTCAGAATCATCCCTGCCGTGGGTATGAAGGTCGGCGATATGGTAGAATTCGGCGGACTTTTAGGCTCGGCGCCCGTAATGCCCGTTCACGAATTTTCAAGCGAAAACTTTGTTTTACGCGGCGGCAGAATACCCGCTCCGATGCATTCGCTGAAGAACTGATCTGAGGGCCGAGGGCCAAGGGCCAAAGGGCCGTGTAGGGACATGGCGTGCCGTGTCCGTAGGGAGCGACGCCCCCGTCGCTCCGAGTGTATGTTTGTGAGGGTACCGAAAGAAGGAATCAATGTGAAAATAATAGACATCATAAAAAGTGAAAAGCCTACCCTTTCAATGGAGGTTTTTCCGCCGAAAACAACGGATAACTTTCAGGTAGTGCGCATCGCTACGGAGAAAATTGCGGTGCAGGGCCCCGATTTTATGTCCGTAACCTACGGCGCGGGCGGCGGGACGTCACAGTTCACCGCCGATATTGCGGGTAACATTCAGGATAAGTACGACGTTCCCGTGCTTGCACACCTGACCTGCGTTTCCTCCTCAAAGGAGCAGATACATAAGCAGTTAGAGCTTCTCAAAGCAAAGGGGATTGAAAATATCCTTGCCCTTCGCGGTGATATGCCCGAGGGTATGCATAGAGACCACCTTGACTACCATTATGCAAGTGAGCTTACAAGGGAGATAAAGGAGTTCGGCGGCTTCTGCATAGGCGGCGCCTGCTATCCCGAAAGTCACCCCGAGAGTGCAAACTCCATAGAGGACATAAAGCACCTTAAGGAAAAGGTTGATGCGGGCTGCGAGTTTCTCACAACGCAGATGTTTTTTGACAACAACCTGCTTTATAACTTTATCTACCGCGCAAGAAAGGCGGGTATTGATGTACCCGTTGTTGCAGGTATTATGCCCGTGACGAATCCGAAGTCAATCAAGCGCATCTGCCGTATATCGGGCTCGGCGCTTCCCCAGAGATTTATAAGGATTGTTGACCGCTACGGTGATAATCCCGAGGCGATGAAGCAGGCGGGTATAGCTTACGCTACCGAGCAGATAATTGATCTTTATGCAAACGGCGTAAGGGCGGTTCACGTTTATTCTATGAATAAGCCCGACGTGGCACAGAAGATTATGGAAAATGTGAGCGCGATTATTAAGTGAGTTGTTTGGGGCGGAATACCATCGAAAAGAATGCAAAATTCAAAATGTAAAATGCAAAATTAAGGGTCTGCGACGCATTATAATGCCCTCTGTCTGCTTCGCGGACATCTCCCACGGGAGAATTTATAATTTACTCTGTTACCTTTGCATTCGGTTTTTCTTTGCGGAACGCAACCTTGAATAGAAATACATTTATCCCGCGACTAAAATTTTGCATTTTGCACTTTGCATTTTGCATTTAAAAAACGAAAGGTGCCCACTAAGCTCGTTTGGTGGGCAATCTGTAATTATGAGTGATAACACAGTTTATTTTGCATCTGCTGACGGCAAAGAGGTGCAGTGCGATAAAAGGCAGGCCTACCGCTTTATGGGCTGCCGTGATGAGGGGAACGCTGAGCTTGACGCCCTTTACCGCGAGTGTGAGGCGCTTGTGAAAAAGGAAGCCTCCTTTAAGGCGGTGTGGCGTAAAAGTGCGGTTTCCTTCAAGGGTGAGGACACGGTTTGCTTTGATTTCGGTGAAATTAAAAGCGCATCCCTCTGCAAAAACCTTGAAGGGTGTAAGGAAGCTTATGCTTTTGCCGCAACGGCGGGAATGGGCGTTGACAGGCTCCTTTTAAGGTATGAGAGGCTTGATCCCGCTAAGGCTATGGTCTTAAGTGCCGTTGGCTCCTCGGCGGTTGAGTGCTGGTGCGATATTGTAAACGGAAAAATTGCCGACGGAAAAAAGGCAAAGCCCCGCTTCAGCCCCGGCTACGGCGGAGTAGACCTCTGTCATCAGCGTGAGATTTTCGACTTCCTTGAGATTGAAAAAAGGTTAGGTATCACTCTTACGGATTCATATTTTATGGTGCCCGTCAAGTCGGTAACGGCATTTGTGGGCATCGTGGAGGAATAAGCAATGGATATAAAAAGATATCTTAATAAAAGCCGTCTGTACTTTGACGGCGGAATGGGTACGCTTCTGCAGGCAAGAGGTCTTAAGGCGGGGGACAAGCCCGAGGAGTGGAACATAACCCATCCTGAAATTATAACTGAAATTCACCTTGATTATCTTAAGGCGGGCAGTAATATAATCACCACAAACACCTTCGGCGCAAACTGCCTTAAGCTTGATAACTATAAGGAGCTGATTTCCGCCGCGATTAAAAATGCAAAAGAGGCAATACGTCTTTTTGAGGGTGACAGAGGAAGGTGCTTTGTTGCCTTTGATATGGGTCCTACGGGAAAAATGCTCGAGCCCCTCGGCGACCTCGGCTTTGAGGATGCCGTTGAGGTTTTCCGGAAGGCGGCATTCGAGGCAGAGAAAAACAAGGCTGACCTTATTATTATAGAAACAATGAACGACAGCCTTGAAACAAAGGCGGCAGTCCTCGGTGCAAAGGAGGGCTCGTCCCTGCCCGTTTTTGTCAGCAACGTCTTTGACGAGAGGGGCAAGCTTATGACGGGAGCCGATGCAAGGGCGATGATTGCTATGCTCGAGGGTCTTGGTGTCGATGCAATAGGTATGAACTGCTCACTCGGACCTCGGCAGATGCTCCCTGTTATTGCCGAATATGTGAAATACTCTTCACTTCCCGTTATGGTCAGTCCAAATGCGGGGCTTCCCCGAAGTGAAAACGGTAAAACTGTTTTTGATGTTGACGCAGAGGAATTCTCCGACGTTATGGCGGAAATTGCACAGATGGGCGTCGGTATTCTCGGTGGCTGCTGCGGTACAACTCCCGAATATATAAAGAAAACAGTAGAGAAAACAAAGGATATAACCTTCAGAAAAGCTGAAAAGAAAAATTACACCTTTGTTTCGTCCTATACTCACGCCGTTGAAATCGGCAATGAGCCGATACTTATCGGTGAAAGAATTAACCCCACGGGTAAGCCTAAGTTCAAGGATGCCCTTCGAAGAGCGGACATTGATTATATTGTAAATGAGGGCGTAAAGCAGCAGGAAAAGGGAGTGCATATTCTTGATGTGAACGTAGGTCTGCCCGAGATTGACGAGGATAAAATGCTCTGTGACAGCGTAAAGGCTCTGCAGACCGTTCTCGACCTGCCTTTACAGCTTGACTCTGTGAGAGCTTCCTCACTTGAAAAGGCAATGAGGCTTTATAACGGCAAGCCTCTTATAAATTCCGTCAACGGAAAAAGAGAGAGCATGAGAGAAATACTGCCCCTTGTGAAAAAGTACGGCGGTGTGCTTATCGCTCTTACCATTGATGAAAATGGCATTCCTGAAACCGCCGAGGGCAGACTCGCGATTGCAAGGAAAATTGTTCTCGAATGCGAAAAGCAGGGTATTGACCGTAAGGATATTATCGTTGACCCCCTTGCAATGGCGGTGTCCTCGGATAAGGAGAGCGGCAAAGTTACTCTTAAGAGCGTTGAGCTTATCAAAAAGGAGCTTGGTGTAAAAACAAGCCTCGGCGTTTCGAATATCTCCTTCGGCCTTCCGCAGAGAGATGTTGTAAACTCCTTCTTTTTTGCTCTCAGTCTTGAAAGAGGACTTGACTGCGCTATTATGAATCCCAATTCCGTACCGATGATGCAGGCTTATCACAGCTTTAAGGCGCTTAAGGGTCTTGATGAGGGCTGCGCGGAGTATATTGACTTTGCTTCGCAGAATGAAATCACCGCCGTGAAAAAAGAGGCGGAAGCTGAAAAGGGCGGTGCTGACGACCTTGTTTATGCTATTGTAAAGGGTATGCGTGAGCCTGCCTATGAAAGGGCAAGGGCTCTGCTTGAAACAACCGACCCGATGGCTGTTATAAACGGGAAAATTATTCCCGCTCTTGACGAGGTGGGTAAGGGCTTTGAGAAAAAGACAGTATATCTGCCCCAGCTTCTGATGAGTGCAGAGGCGGCTTCACGTGCCTTTGATGCCGTTAAGGCGAAAATGGGCGACAAAAGGGGAGAGAGCAAGGGCAAAATTGTCCTTGCAACCGTTAAGGGTGATATTCACGATATCGGCAAGAATATTGTAAAGGTGCTTCTGGAAAATTACGGCTTTGATGTAATTGACCTCGGTAAGGATGTTGCCCCCGAGGAGGTTGTTGAGGCGGTGAAGGAAAGCGGAGCAGAACTTGTCGGGCTTTCCGCGCTTATGACGACAACTGTTGAGGCTATGAAGGCGACCGTTGAGCTTCTTAAAAAGGAAGTCCCCGGGGTGAAAACTGTTGTCGGCGGAGCTGTGCTTACGCCCGAGTATGCTGAAATGATAGGTGCAACGGCTTACGGCAAGGATGCAATGGATGCCGTGAGGTTAGCGACGGAATTAACCGGAAACTAAAGTTCTTTTGGCATCGCCACCGAAGCGCGTCCGGCGGACGATGAAGCGAATTTTTCGGGGTCCCCGAAAAGCCCGATAGGCTTTATGGGGAAGAGGAAGCACAACGGAGCGGTGAGTTTTTCCGCAAGGAAAACGATAAGCGGAGTTTGTGATGACGAGGCGCAGCGGTCAAAGTTTCTGTGCCGCTCCAAGGCACAAAGAAACTTTGGGAACCGCAAGAGGCTTCTTTCAAGAAAAGTAACGGCTGCCCGCCGAGGGCAATAATAAAATAAAGTAACACCGTCTTGAAAAGGCGGTGTTTTTGCATTTGTATTGTAGAGCCGCCCAATGGGCGGCTTTTCTTTTTTCGTATGTTTATTTTGAAAAAAAACTGTTATTTTCCCTCAAAAACTTATAATTAACTGTTGACATTTAAGTCGGGTGATATTATAATAAAATCACGTAAAAGTGGGGAATTGGTAAATCTCAGAGTGGATTTGTGGTTTTTCGTGGTGAAAATCCGATTTCTCCGCTTCGTTTGAATTTTTCAGAAAGAGAGGTGCTTTTAATGTTTATCGGAACCTTTGAGCATAATATGGACTCGAAAAACAGAGTTTTTGTTCCCGCTAAATTCCGTGAAGAGCTTGGCGACAGCTTTTACTATAAGCTCTACGCATCAAAAGAGTGCCCCTCGATTCAGCTTTACAGCAAGGAGGAGTTCAGAAGGAGATTTGAGGAGCCCGCAAGGTCCTCACTCAGCCAGGCCGAGAGCAAAATCCTCTACGGTAAGATTTATATGGGCGTTGATGAGGCGAACGTTGACAATCAGGGCAGAATTTCCGTCGGCTCCGTAATTGCGAGAAAAGCAGGACTTGAAAAATGCTGCATATTTGTCGGCTTCGGCTCCTATGTAGAGCTTATGAGTCCCGATTCCTATGACAAATACCTTGACAGAATGTGCGAGAGCAATTCAGAGGAAGAGGCCGCTATCGCAGCCGAGGAGGCAGCCTACCGCCGCTTAAGAGGTGAGGGTAAGCTTCTCGGACTTGAAGGCGAAGAAGGGTGAGCGCCATGGAGTTTTCACATGTGAGCGTCCTTCTCAAAGAAACGGTAGATTCGCTGAACGTCAAAAAGGGCGGTATTTATGTTGACTGCACCTGCGGAGGAGCAGGCCACAGCCGCGAGATTTTAAAGCGCCTTGAGGGTACGGGCAGACTTATTGCCATTGACCAGGACCCCGAGGCAATAGAGATTATAAAAGAGAGAATAGGAAGCGAAAAAAACGTTACGGTTGTACACGATAACTTCGCGAGCCTAAAAAAAATACTTGCCGACCTCGGAATCGAAAGGGTCGACGGAGTTATGGCTGACCTCGGCGTTTCCTCCCATCAGCTTGATAAGGCTGACAGAGGCTTCTCACTTCACAACGATGCTCCGCTTGATATGAGAATGAGCAAAAGCGGGCTTTCCGCCTATGATGTAGTCAATACCTACAGCGAAAAGGAGCTTGTGAGAATTTTCCGTGTTTACGGTGAGGAGAAATTCTCTCCGAGGATTGCAAAAAATATCGTTGCCGCAAGAGCGGTCAGACCGATTGAAACAACAACGGAGCTTGCAGAGCTTATAAAAGAGAGTATTCCCGCCGCAACAAGAAGAACGGGCGGTCACCCCGCAAGACGCTGCTTTCAGGCTATACGCCTTGAGGTTAACGGTGAGCTTGAAAAGCTCGAGGGTACAATAGGTGATATGTTCACTTGCCTTAATAAGGAGGGCAGGCTTTCAATCATTACCTTCCACTCCCTTGAGGACAGAATTGTAAAAAAGGCCTTTCAGGAATTCTGCAAGGGCTGTGAGTGTCCCAAGAGCGCACCGATATGTATCTGCGGAAAAACACCGCAGGGTGAGCTTCCCTTTAAAAAGCTCCTCCCGAGCGAGAGAGAGATTGAGGAAAATCCCCGCTCACGAAGTGCAACATTAAGAAGTATAGAAAAGCTTTAAGATAAAAAAACGGATTTTAAAATAAAAGGATGAGGTGAAAAAAGGAATGGCACAGTACGCTTACAAATATAATGATATATACGATGAATACCTCGTTCAGCCTTCCGCAAGGGCTCAGGCAGCACCTCAGAGGGCTCCCTCACGTGCGCCCGTGCAGCAGCCCGCTCCCGCCGCTCCTCACCTTCACAAGGTTAAAAAAAGATCAAAGGAGCAGGTAATCCGTGACAATCAGCGCAAGTTCAAAATTGCACTTGCAAAGGTTGCGGTCATTTTTGCGCTCTTTGCTTCAATGCTCGGTATGGCGGCAGGAAGCCACGCAGAGCTCGAAAGCAAAAAAGCAGAGCTTGCAGGTCTCAACGAGTCCTATCAGCTTTGCCTTGAGCAGAACAATCAGCTCAAGCTTCAGCTTGACAAGATGCTTGCAACGGTAAATATTGACCAGATTGCTACAAAGCAGCTCGGACTTCAGAAAATTCCCGACGCGAAAAAGCTTTCCGTTGATATGAGTCAGTTTCAGTAATGGCTTATAATTTGCGACGTATATGAATATAATCATTAAAGGATTACGAAATTTATAAAAGGGACTGTTATTTTGACAGCCCCTCTTTTGGCTTTTTAATGAGTGTATATTTTTATCGGGAGCTGACGTCTTGTATAGCACAAACGGTCATTATTTTGAAAAGGACATCGTTAAAAGAAGGGTCAGAGGCCGCTTTACCTTCCGCGTTTTCACCCTTGCTGCGGCAATGCTGTTTGTTCTTGTCGGAGGCTGTCTCGGAAGAGTTGCTTATATAATGGCGGTAAGGGGCGAGGAATACCGTACCCTTGCGGCAGATAATCAGCTTCGGGATACGGTTATACGCGGTGTCCGCG
Organism: Acutalibacteraceae bacterium; assembly: GCA_045658745.1. Lineage (GTDB taxonomy): Bacteria > Bacillota > Clostridia > Oscillospirales > Acutalibacteraceae > UBA6857. Next base: position 30,559 of record JAZOVO010000068.1, read on the forward strand.
GTACGATATACGACTGCAATATGACGCCCCTTGTTACAAGCTCCTCGTCGTGGAATCTCAGCGCCAACTGCTATAAGCTTAACCTCTTTTTCAAAAGGCTGCCCGAAGAAAAAACGGCCTGCTTCAATTACCTTGCCGACGGTATTTCCGCCGTTACGGGAAAGAATAAGGATAAAATACTCGCTGATTTTGAACGAAGCAGTGACCCGAATGTGAGGATATATAAAAGTGTCAGCGTCAGTCAGAGAAGAGAGCTTGAAGCCTTTTTTGAAAAGGAATATAAGCTTCCCTCGGGCGGGAGCGTTGACCCGACGGACTACTTTTTTTACGAGAACGATAACATAAGGCTTTATCCCGAAAATAATTTTGCTTCAACCCTTATCGGAGTTGTAAACGCCGACGGTGACGGCGAAACGGGAATAGAGCGTTATTATAACGATACCCTTAAGGGTGAAAACGGCAGAATACTTTCTGCAAGGGATTCGAGGGGTAACGAAATTCCGACGGGCTACGAGACTATTGTCGACCCCGGAGAGGGTAACGGAATTGTGCTCACTGTTGACAAAAACATACAGACCTACCTCGAAAACGCCCTTTCAAAGGCACTTTCGGCAACGGGTGCAAAGGGTGTTTACGGCATCGTGACGGACGTTGATACGGGCGCGGTGCTTGCTATGAGCGACAAGCCCGATTTTGACCTTAACAATCCCCGCGTGCTTTCGGAAAATGCCGACCTTTCCGCCCTTGAGGGACTCACAGAGGGAACAACGGAGTATAGCGAAAAATATTCCGAGCTACTTTTTGAGCAATGGAACAGCTTTTGTATTACAAGCAACTATGAGCCCGGCTCAACCTTTAAAATATTCACCCTTTCCGCCGCCCTTGAGGAGGGGGTTGCTACTCCCGCAACGGGGCATAATTGCACCTCGAGTATCCGCGTTGCCGATACGGTTTACCATTGCGCCAGCCATAAGGCACACGGCAGTCAGACCTTGGAGCAGGGGCTTATGAATTCCTGCAATACCTTTTTTATCTCCCTCGGGCAAAGGCTCGGAGTGGAGAGCTACTACAAATATTTTGAGCGCTTCGGCTTTACGGAGAGAACGGGAATCGACGCGGCGAACGAGAGTATTTCCGTGGTGCACAAAAAGGATAAAATGAGCATTGTTGACCTTGCAAGCACCTCCTTCGGGCAGAGCGTGAGAATAACACCCCTGCAGCTTATCAGCGGTGTGGGTGCCATTGCAAACGGCGGAAATTTAATGAAGCCCTACCTTGTTGCGGGCATCACCGACAGTGAGGGCAGGCTTATTTCAAAAACAGAGCCGACGGTAAGACGTCGGGTTATAAGCGAGGAAACAAGCAGAACGGTCTGCTCGATGATGGAGGCGGTTGTCAGGGAGGGTACGGGCAAAAATGCCTACCTTGAGGGCTACCGCGTTGCGGGTAAGACGGGTACGGCGCAAAAGCTTGACTCGGGTACAAATACCTACATCGCATCCTTTATTGCCTTTGCTCCCGCCGATGACCCCAAGGTTGCAATACTTATCGGCATCGACAGTCCGCAGGGCTATGTTACAAGCGGCGGCGCCCTTGCGGCTCCCGTTGCAAAGGAGGTGCTTGCAAGCACCCTCGAATACCTGAATGTTGCTCCCCGTTATACTGAGCAGGAGCTTCAGAAAATCAGCACACAGACGCCCTCATTTACGGGTAAGCCGTTGTGGGAGGCGAAGAATACAGCCTATGAAAAGGGCATAACGCTTAAGGTTACGGGTGCGGGTGAAACGGTGGTTTCACAGTATCCCGAGGAGAATACCCTCATCCCGAAGGGGGGAGTGGTTGTAGTATACACCGACGGCGAGGACACCTCGCAGGAGGTATCCGTCCCCGATTTTACGGGCAGAACCGTAGCCGAGGTGAATATACTTGCCGCGGAAAGCTCACTTAACGTGATTTTTTCGGGACCCACCGAGGAGGGAGCCTGCACCGCCTACGGTCAGAGCCTTGAAAAGGACAGCAGGACTGCCGCGGGCTCAACCCTTACGGTTTATTTCAGAAGCACAGACATTCCCGAAGATTAGATTTTTTACGGAGGAAAATATGCTTATCTCTCAACTGCTAAGAGCCTTGAATACTGCGTATAAAGGCGAGGATAAGGACATAAAATATATAACGGACGATTCAAGAAAATGCTGTGAAAATTCAATTTTTGTCTGCCATAATAATGCGGCAGCCTATGTTGATGACGCCCTTTCGCGCGGAGCGGTGCTCGTTGTTGCCGAAGGCAATGTCTGCGAGTGCTGCGTAACCGTAGAAAACACGAGACAGGCATATGCGGTACTGTGCAGTACCTTTTTCGGTGACTGCCACAAAAGTCTGAGGCTTATCGGCGTCACGGGTACAAACGGAAAAACCACAACCTGCTTTATGATTCATAACATCCTTACCGTTGCGGGTAAGACCTGCGGAATAATAAGCACGGTCAAGAACGATACCTGCGACGGGGAAGCGGAGTCTGAGCGCACAACGCCCGATTGCTTCAGCCTTCATGAAATGCTTTTTAAAATGCATAAGGCGGGAGCAGAGTTCTGTGTTATTGAGGCGTCCTCGCAGGGGCTCTGTCAGGAAAGGCTCTACGGTCTCTCCTTTGAAATTGCGGTGCTTACTAATCTTACCGCAGACCATCTTGATTATCATAAGACCCACGAAAACTATAAAAGGGCAAAGCTTAAGCTTTTTGAAAACGCAAAAACCGCCGTTGTCAATTTTGATGACCCCTCAAGGGACGATTTTATTTCGGCCTGCAAGGGTAAGTCACTGACCTATTCCCTTAAGGATAACGGTGCAACCTATACGGCTAAATGTGCCGAATATAAGGCTCAGGAAACAAACTACGCCTTTGTCGGTGACAGTATAATCCACCGTATAAAGCTTAAGGTGCCGGGCAGCTTCAACGTTGCTAACTCCCTCGGAGCAATAGCCGCCTGCCTTGAGGCGGGGATAAGCCTTTTTGAATGTGCCGAGGGCTTGAGACAGTTTTACTCCGTAAGGGGCAGAATGGAAATACTCCCTCTTGCAAGAGAGTTCACCGTTATAATTGACTACGCCCACACCGAGGACTCCTTAAGGCAGAGCTTGCTTTTCCTCGGAAGCATAAAGAAGGGCAGACTCATCACCGTATTCGGCTGCGGCGGAAACCGCGACAGAGAAAAGCGGGCAAAAATGGGAAAAATTGTCGGCGACCTTTCCGATACGGTAATAATAACCAGCGATAACCCACGCCACGAGGAGCCGTCACAGATAATAAACGACATTCTCGGCGGAATGAAAAAAAGCAAAAAAAATCTGTATATTCACGAAAACCGCAAAAAAGCTATTGAATATGCCTTGAAAAGAGCGGGAAAGAATGATATTATTTTTCTTGCAGGAAAGGGTCACGAAACCAGCCAGGAAATCGGTGACCTGAAGCTTCCCTTTGATGAAAGGGAGATTGTAAAAGAAATACTTAACAAATAAAAAATAAGCGATTAACAGAAAGGAATGTTTTAAAATGAACAGTTACATTGCAGCAGGAATCGGCTTTGCCGTCGCACTCGTTGTTACGGCGGTGCTCGGATATTTTCTTATCCCCGTGTTACACAAGCTGAAATTCGGACAGAATATTCTTGTGGATATCGGCCCCAAGTGGCACGCCAAAAAGCAGGGCACACCCACAATGGGCGGTATTATGTTCATCATCGGTATTATTTTTGCAACGGCTGTTGCACTCATCGTATGCAAGGCTGCAGGCTTCAGTCCCTTTGCTTCTCTTGAGGTGCTTCGCAATCAGCAGATGACAAGGCTTTTTGCGGGTATACTTATGGCGTTCTGCTTTGCTCTTGTAGGCTTTGCCGATGACTATATCAAGGTTGTAAAAAAGAGAAACCTCGGTCTTACCGAAATTCAGAAGACCGTTCCTCAGGTGCTTATTATTGCAGGCTACCTTGCTTCCCTTGCCTTAAGCGAAAGCACGGGCATGTACATTCCCTTCTTCGGTAAGCTTGCCCTTGACAGTATCCCCGGAATGATTTTCTTCTTCATCTTCGGTGTATGTGTAATCTACGGCGCAATCAACGCCGTTAACTTCACCGACGGTATCGACGGTCTCTGCGGCAGTGTTACAATTCCCGTAGGTCTTGCCTTCTGCGTGATGGGTCTTCTTATGAAGAATACCTCCGTCGGCGTACTCGGCGCCGCACTTGCAGGCGGTTGTATCGGCTACGTTTTCTGGAATCACTATCCCGCAAAGGTTATGATGGGTGATACGGGCTCAATGTTCCTGGGCGGACTCGTTGTTGCTCTTGCCTATGCAATTGAGTGTCCCGTTATCCTTCTTCCCGTGGGCATCGTATACGTAATCGAGGCATTGAGCGACGTTATCCAGATCGGCTCAATCAAGCTTCGCAAGAAGAAGGTCTTCAAAATGGCGCCCATTCATCACCATTTTGAAATGTCAGGCTGGAACGAGAATAAAATCGTAACAGTATTTACCCTTGTAAGCACAGCAGGCTGCGTAATCGGCGTAGTGCTTATGTATCTTACAGTAAATAAATAAGAAATATTATATGACCACTCGGCCCTCGGCCCTTGGCCCTTGGCCCTCATAACCGGAGGTAACCTATGTCCTTGTTTTCAACGGGACGTGAAAAAATTACGGGTCAGTTGAAAAACAGGACAGGTGAAAAAAACAGCTACTACCTTGCAAGGGGGAGCATTGACCTTGTTTTCCTTTCCCTTGTGCTGATACTTTTTACCTTCGGAATAATTATGATGTATTCCGCCTCCTATGCCTTTTCCGAGGCTAATAAGGGCGGCTCGGATGTGCTTTTACGCTCTCAGCTTGAAAAGGGTGTAGCGGGCTTTGCGCTTATGGCTATACTCAGTAAGCTTGATTACAGAGTGCTCAACGGAAAGCCGGCGCTTATCGTCTTTTTCGGTACGGTCGCAATTCTTGTGCTGACGCTGATACTTAATATCGGTGCAACGGACAGTCAGACAAAGCGCTGGATTCAGTTAGGCCCCGTTCAGCTTCAGCCCTCGGAGTTTGCAAAGCTTGCGCTTATCATTACCCTTGCGTATATGATAAATATTCTGCAGAAGCCGCTTTTTTCGAAAACCGACAAGCATATCCGCCTTGACTTCAGAAGGGACCGCCTTACAAGGGCGGAGCAGAAGCTCTTCTCCTTCGGCACGACTCCCTTCCGTGCCTGTGTATTGCTCGCGCTTGTAATCTGTGTGTTCTGCGGTCTTGTCTTTCTCGAAAGCCACTACTCCTGTACTATATTGCTTTTTACCGTAGGTGTGCTGATGATGTGGATTTCGGGCGCAAAGGGCAGGTATTTTGCCCTTGTCGGTACTGCCGTTGCCGCGGCTGTGCTTCTCGTTCTGACAAGGCCCGAAATTCTTGAGGGCTTCGGCTTTGCTTCAAGCAGAATACAGTCCTTTATAAACAAGGATACCGCCGATGCCGACAGCCGTTATCAGACGGTAAACGGGCTTTATGCAATCGGCTCGGGCGGACTTCTCGGCGTAGGTCTCGGCAATTCAATGCAGAAGCAGCTATATATCCCCGAGCCGCAGAATGACTTTATCTTCCCCGTAATCTGCGAGGAGCTGGGCTTCGTGGGTGCTTCGGCGGTGCTTTTGCTCTTTGCCGCTTTAATCGCGAGGGGATGCCATATCGCTCTTAAAAGCAGAAGCTATTTCGGTGCGCTTTTAGTTATGGGCATTATGATTCAGGTAGGAATTCAGGTGATTTTCAACATCTTTGTTGTTACGGATATTTTTCCTAACACGGGAATTTCTCTTCCCTTTTTCAGCTACGGAGGAACGGCACTTGTGGTGCTTCTTGCCCAGATGGGTCTTGTGCTTTCCGTTTCAAGGGACTGTAATATCGAGAAGAAATGATGCTTGTCAGATTGATGAGCAATTCGTAATGCGCAATTATATTGCGGAGAGGTTCTGCTGATAAGAAAACAAAACGGTATTATTTAATATATTAACAGATACAATTCGCAGCGAAGCGATCCTTGATTGCGAATTGCGAATTGTGAATTGCGAATTTCCGAAACTAAAAAGGAGTGTTAAAATATGAAAATTATGTTTGCTGCCGGCGGCACCGGCGGACACATCAACCCCGCACTTGCCGTTGCAGGTGAGATAAGAGAGCGTTATCCCGACGCGGAAATTCTCTTTGTGGGAACAAAGGATAAAATGGAAGCGAAGCTTGTTCCCGCGGCGGGCTTCGACTTTACAACGATAAAAATTTCAGGCTTTCAGCGTCAGCTCACACTTGAAAATATCATAAGAAACATCAAAACCGTATGGTATCTTCTCACCTGCGGAAGCAGAGTAAAGAAGATAATCAAGAATTTCAAGCCCGACGTTGTTGTAGGCTTCGGCGGCTACGTAAGCGGTCCCGTTGTCCGTATGGCGGCAAAAATGGGCATTCCCACCGCAATTCACGAGCAGAATGCTTATCCCGGCATCACAAACAAGGCACTTGCAAAGCAGGTTGACAAGGTTATGCTTACCGCCGCTGAGGCTGAGAAATACCTTGCTGCGAAAAATCCCGTGCTTGTTACGGGTCTTCCCGTAAGAGGTGAGATGCTCCGCGCTGACAGAGATATCAGCAGGGCAGAGCTCGGCGTAAGAGATAATCAGAAGCTTGTTCTTTCAATGGGCGGCTCCCTGGGTGCGGCAACAATAAATAATGCAATGCTTGACATTATTGCCGACAACGTAAGCAGAGACGACCTTTACTTCCTTCACGCTACGGGTCAGTACGGACTCTGGTTCCCCGATAAGCTCAAGGAAAAGGGCGTTGACCCCGAAAATACACCTAACCTTGAAATCAGAGAATACATAAGCGATATGCACAGATGTATGTCGGCGGCGGATATCGTAATCTGCCGCGCGGGTGCAAGCACCCTTTCAGAGCTTCAGGCAATGGGTAAGGCTTCAATTCTTATTCCCTCACCCAACGTTGCCGAAAATCATCAGTACCACAATGCAATGGCTCTGGTCAACAAAAAGGCGGCTCTTATTATTGAGGAAAAGAATCTCACCAAAGAAGCGATGCAGGAGCTTTTCCTCTCCCTTTCAGATGATGATGTAAACAGAAAGACAATCGAGCTTGCGGCAAAGGCAATGAGCACCGACGATGCAAAGGAAAAAATTGCCGATACGATTATTTCCCTGATAAAATAATAACAAAAATCACGCTTTTTGCATAATATGGGGTGAAAGGCGTGATTTTATGGAAGATACCATTGTTATAAAGGGCGGAAACAGACTTGAGGGTGAAATTTACCTTCAGGGCTCAAAAAACAGCTCACTTCCCGTGCTTGCGGCAACGGTGCTTGTTGACGGCGTCAGCGTTATACATAACTGTCCCGACCTGACAGATGTAACCGCCGCCGTGAAAATTTTAGAGCATCTCGGCTGCACCGTCACGCGGGAGGGGGATACCGTTACCGTGGACTCCCGCTTTATTACACGTCACAGTATACCCGATACGCTGATGAGGGAAATGCGTTCCTCCATTGTTTTTCTCGGCTCGATTCTCGGCAGAACGGGCAATGCGAGGCTTTCCTCACCGGGCGGCTGTGAAATCGGTCTGAGACCCATTGACCTTCATATAAGCTCCCTTAAGGCGATGGGGATAAGCATTGACGAAAGCAGGGGATATGTGACCTGCAAAAAGGAAAAAAGGCGCACCGATACGGTTATAAGCCTTTCCTTTCCGAGCGTCGGAGCGACGGAAAATATTATTCTTGCCGGTGCACTCGGTGAGGGCAGAACTGTTATACTCAATGCGGCAAGAGAGCCTGAGATAAGAGACCTTGCTGATTTTCTCAACGGCTGCGGCTGCAGAGTTGAGCTTACAAATCAGGGCACGGTGATAATTGACGCCGTAGAGAGGGCTCACGGCACAAAGCACCGTATTATTCCCGACAGAATTGCCGCTATTACCTATCTTTCGGCAGTAGCGGTAACGGGCGGAGATGTGCTCATCACCAACACCGATACCGATGACTACCGCACGGTGCTTCCCTTTTTTGAGGGGGCAGGGTGTGAAATTACCACAGACAGAAAAAAGATACGTATTAAAATGAACAGACGGCCTCTTTCCTTAGGGAATATCCGCACAATGCCTTATCCCGGCTTTCCTACCGATGCTCAGGCACCGCTGATGACCGTTGCCTGCCTTGCAAGAGGCACGAGCGTTATTGTGGAAAACATTTTCGAGGGACGCTTCAAGCACGTCGGAGAGCTTGTCCGTATGGGTGCGAAAATCAGGCTCGAGGGCAGGGTTGCACTTATTGAAGGCGTTGAAAGCCTTTACGGTACGCGGGTCGAATGTCCCGACCTGAGAGCGGGTGCGGCGCTTGTTGTTGCGGGCCTTGCGGCAAAGGGCGTCACAACGGTCTGCTCACTCAGCCATATAGACAGAGGCTATGAAAGCATTGAGGCCTGCTTTAAAAGGGTAGGAGCGGACATTGAGAGAATGCAAAATGCAAAATGCAAAATGCAAAATTGATGTCGCGGGTAAGGCTTCCTGAAATAACAGCCGTTGTTGCCGCATAGCAGCAAATCACTTAATGTAAGGTAAGTATATTATAAAGTGCTGAACGTGTGTAGTTTGGCGGAATAATTTTAACTATAGGGTGACGAGTATAATCCGAACCCGCCCAAAAGCGTGAATTTTCGCGGCTTTTCGGCGTTTCGGTTTTGAAAGGCGCGAGCCTGTCGGCAACCTCACCATCCAAAAATCCTGCAAAAATTCGCACTTTTGGGTCTTGCGATTTTTTACGGAGCGGATTTTTGGCAAGACAAGGCACAAAACGCAGTAAATCCTCGCGGATTTACGAGTATTTTAACGAAGTATTGGCGGAAATCCGCCCGTAAAAAACGGATTCGGATTATACTCGTCACCCTAAGTACAACATAAAAACGGATACAATTCGGAGCGAAGCGACCCGTAATTTTGCATTTTGCACTTTGCATTTTGCATTTAAAAAGGTTCTTCGTTCCGTTCGCCGGTTTGTACTACCCGTACAAGCCTTAGATTTCAAAACACAGGAGGTGTTCTTTTGGACGACAGAAACAGGAATATATCCGATACCTTCGGGCAATATAACAATGCAGGCGAGGTTAAAAATGTAAGCTCCTCAATGTGGGAGCCTATCAGCGCTGGAAGAAGCACCGCTTCTGAGCCTCAGCCTAAGAAAAAGGCACCTGCACAAAACAGAGCCACGGGCAGTAAAAATACAAAAGGCGGCTCAAAAAAGGCATCTAAGCAGAATGGGGGCAAAAAGAGCCCCGCTAAGTTTACGGAGGGCCTTATCAGCGACGGCCATCCCGGTAAAAGCGGAAGCAGGACTCAGTCAAAGCCTCAGGCGTCAAAGCAGTCCGCCAAGACTCAGCAGAGCAAAAAAAGCAATCAGGCGAAAAAGCCTCAGTCAAAAAAGCCTCAGTCAAGAACTCCTGCAGGCCGCGATATGAGAGAGGATGCGCGTCAGCAGCAGAAGCACCGCGAGGAGCTTTTCAAGTCACGTGAGGATTACCGACGTCAGAAAAATGACGGCAAGAGTCCCGATGAAATAAGCCGCAGCCGTAATAAAAGCAAGCGCAAAAAGCTTAAAATCAAAAATGCCGTTACAATCGGAGCAGTACTGCTTTTCGGTATTGTTATGATTGCGGGCTACTGCTACAGCAGGGGAGCGCTCGTTGAAAATATTATCATTGACGGTGTGAGCATTTACTCTCCCGAGGAGATACATCAGGCGGCGGGCATCAGCAAGGGAAAAACCATGCTTTCCTTAAGAGAGAAAAAGGTCAGGCGTGATATTACCCGTAAGCTTCCCTACATCAAGGACGTTGAAATGGACTTTGACCTTCCCGATACGGTTATACTCACCGTAAAGGGTACGGTTGACAAGTACGTTATCACAGGTACAACAGCATGGCTGACTCTTGATACCGACGGCAAGGTCGTCTCCGATAAAAAGCAGAAGCTCAGCGAGGGAATGTTCCGTATTGACGGCTTCGACGAGCAGCTTTTTGAGCAGGGTGATACCTACGAGCCCGAGGGCGGAAACAAGCAAAGATATAAGCTTATGGAAAAAATTGTCAGCCTTTATGAGAAGAGTGACGTGGTGAAATCCGCTACCGTCAATCTGCAGAATCCCTCAGACGTAAGCGTTGTTATTGACGATAAGGTGACGGTTTATTTCGGCGACTGCGATAACCTTGAGGAAAAGATTCCCTATTCAAGCGGAATCATCCAGCAGGTCAGAGCAGCGGGTAAAACGGGCTATATCGATATGCGCTTTGACCTTGGCTACTTCAAGCCGGGAAGTATGACAATCGGATAAAAGCAAAGAACAGTTAACAGACATTTTCAGGTGTAAAGTACCCGGGGATGTCTGTTTTTACATTATTTGACAATTTTCACAAAAAGCAAAAAAAATAATCGTTAAAATTTTCAAAACGACAAACTTTTTTCCCGTTTTGTTATTGTAATTTTTGTAAGTATGTGCTATAATCCTATGGATAATAAGTTATTGTGCCTTATTATGTGCGCAGATATCAATTCAGAATTTTATATCAATAAATTTTTATAACAGGAGGAAGTACAATGGGCTTCATTATGGACAACGAAAACATCGCTTATAACCAGATTAAAGTTGTTGGTGTAGGTGGCGGCGGCGGTAACGCTGTTAACCAGATGGTTGAATCCGGCATCGTAGGCGTTGAATTCCTTACAATCAACACAGACAGACAGATTCTCGAAAACTCAAAGGCTACACATAAAATCCAGATCGGCGAAAAGGTAGCAGGCTGCATGGGTGCAGGCGGTGATCCCGCAGTAGGCAAAAAGGCTGCTGAGGAAAGCCGTGACACAATCGCTGATGCACTCCGCTCAACCGATATGGTGTTCATCACCGCAGGTATGGGCGGCGGTACAGGTACAGGTGCAGCTCCCGTTGTTGCTGAAATTGCAAGAGAGCTCGGCGCACTTACCGTAGGTATCGTTACAAAGCCCTTCAAGTTTGAGGGCAGAAAGAGAATGAAGCAGGCTGAGGACGGCATCCGTGAGCTTGAAAAGCACGTAGACAGCCTTATCGTTATCCCCAACGAAAGACTTAAGCTTCTCGGCGACAAGAGCCTGAGCATGAAGGACGCCTTCGGTCAGGCTAACAATGTTCTCTGGCAGGGCGTTAAGAGTATTTCAGACACAATCAAGGTTCCCGGCTACATCAACCTTGACTTTGCAGATATCAAGAGCGTAATGAAGGACGCAGGTCTTGCTCATATGGGTATCGGTCGCGGTAAGGGTGCTGACTGTGCTGCCGAGGCAACAAAGCAGGCTATCACAAGCCCTCTTCTCGAAACTGCTATCGACGGTGCAAGCGGCGTTATTATCAACGTTACCTGCTCATCCGATATGTCACTTGATATGATTGAGCAGGCAGGCTCACTCATTTCCGATGCAACACATCCCGATGCAAACATCATCTTCGGTTCCGTATTCGATGAGGATATGGGTGACGAGATGCTTATCACTGTTATCGCAACAGGCTTCGGCACAAACAAGACTGCAGAGCCCGCTCCCGTACAGTATCAGTCTGTTCAGCAGACAGGTAAGCCTGCTCCCGAGTTCATCAGCCAGGCTCCCTCAGGTATGGGCTCCGTGTTTAATTCAATTGACCAGGATGCAATCGACTTTGCTTCAACCAAGTTCGGTCAGAGCTTTGTTTCAGTTTTTGAAAAGGCAAATTCAGCAGAGGGTAAGGCTTCCGCTAACCTTGAGTTTGCACCTGCACAGCAGGCTCCCGTTCAGCAGGCTCCCGCACAGCAGGCACCTGCTCAGGCATTCGATGTAATCGAGGCTCCCGCAAAGAAGACAAGCTCAATCTTTGACGATCCCGGTGAGGATGAAAGTGATGTTCTTCCCGTGTTCAAGGGCAGAAACATCTTCGGCAACAACTGATTTTAAAAAAATTGGCTTTATATAACAATCATTCACCAGGAGGTTCAAAATGAACGAATTTAAGAACAAGTCAACAATAATGATAATTGTTGCACTTATTGTTGTCTGCGGCGGTTCATTTCTGGGCGTGAGGGCAATGAACAACAGCATCGATACAACCACAACCGGTGCCGTTGTGAATTATGTGCCCCAGACAACCTTCCCCACAACCACAGCTCCCGTTGTTGCAACAGGTCAGCCGATTGAAAATCTCGGCAATCCTGTAATTCAGCCTTCAACAACTGCAGGTATGGCAAATCTTATCACAACCTATCCTGTGGCAAGCAGCACAACGACAACCGCTCCCTCAACAACAATGCCGACTACTACAACAACTACAACAATGCCGGCGTTGACAACCACAACAACAAGACCTCTTATCACAACCACGAAGCCTCAGTCAACCACTCAGAAGACCCCTATTTCCGACAGCGGTCTTGCAGGCTACCTCTTCAACTCTGCGGGTGACTTTTTCTTCACGGCGGATGACCCATGGCAGAGAAACTTCGGTTATACAGAGGCGTTTGACGTAGCAGCTCCCTTTGTTTCAATTTATATGGATACAATGAGAGCAAAGTTCCGTTACAATAACAAGGACTGGATGATTCAGTTCTGGAAGGGTCAGTACGGCCTTGCATTTGTAGGCTCGGAGATCGGCGTTTACACAAAGCCTCTTGACAGAGCGACTGAATATTACGATGCAGCAAGCGACGATGATGCACTTTATATGGCATGTACCTGCTACCGTGACGGTGAGATTATCTTCTCAAGAGAATACGGTAAGTACTGGTGGTGCACAGGCTTTATCCCCGGTCAGCTTGACAACTTCTCTGACAGAAGTGAGCTTGCAGTCAAGTGCAGAATCACAATGAAGGATTCAAATATGCTTCTCGCATTCTGCAACGCGCTCAAGGCTAAGCCCAACAATCTTGTTGAGGGCAAGCACTTTGCGGTCAGCGGTCTTGATGTATTCATCACATGGCAGTAATATGTCGCTGATTGCCGTTACATAATTTCTTAATTGTAACAATTTCGTGATTAGTATTGCATTTATATACTAAATGTGGTATAATCTGAATATTAAAATGTATATTTACGGCTTTTGCCGTTTATATAAATATTATGAAAGGAATGATTTGACGTGAAAAAGTTTTTTGGTGTTGTCATCGCTGTTGTTCTTTGCGTATGCATGATGGCTCCTGCTGCTTTTGCTGCAAGTGAAACTGACGCTATTGTTGACGGTCTCACAGGTCTTATCAGCGGTTTCGCTTCAGGCGATACTGAAAGCATCCTCGGAGAGCTTAACCTTGGTGAGCTTGATCTCGGCGGTATGCTCGGCACATTCATCGAGGATGAAATTGCGGCTGATGAGGCTGATCCTCAGGTAAAGTTTGAGCAGGCACTTCAGGACGTTAAGGATGAATCAGGTATTGATCTCAGCTGGCTTACAACAATCCTTGGTGAGAGTGTAGATGCTGAAGCTGTTAACAATGTATTTGCTGATTTCGACCCCGCTAACATCCCTGACCTTCTTACCGTAATTTCCGAGTCAATCGGTTTTGCAGGTATTGATATGGCTAACTTCGACGCAAGTGCACTCGGTAACTTTGATATCGCTACCCTTCTTGGCGGTTCAGACGATGCAAAGCCCACAGGCACAGCAACAGATGCTTCAACAGACAACTCTATGTTAACCACAGACCTTATCACAGGTGTTATGGACGGACTTAAGGGTGGTCTTTCAATGCTCGGCGTTGATGCAGATGCACTTCTTTCATCAATGTCAGACAACGAAATCATCAACTTCTTCGCAAATATGTATCTCGGCTTCCTTGGTGATGTTCCTGAGTCAACAACAAAGGCTCCCGAAACACCTGACACCGGTGATACAGCAGATGTTGCAGTAGCAGCTCTCACTCTTTGCGTAGCAGTTGCAGCAGCAGGCGTTTGCCTCAAGAAGAAGGAAGACTGATATTCTTCCGGAGATACAGTCTTCCCGGTTTTTATTTAACTTTTTTATAAAAAAGCTATATAAAAGGACTCCCATAAAAGGGAGTCCTTTTTATGTATGTAAAGAAAACTAAAAGTTCTTTTGTTTCTTTTCTTACAAGAAAAGAAAGCCCGACCGGCGAGGTCATAAAACAATTTTTTAAAAATTAAGGTCACGGAAATGATAAAATCCGTGACCTTTGTACTGTTGTTTTAATGTACAAGGGGGGTCTGCCCTCTTGGCTCCCGCAAGCTTTTGTAAAAGCTTGACCAAAACTTTACTTGTTTTATTTTTTGAATATTCTTATATCCTTAAGCACAGGATTGCTTCTCGATACCGTAGGCACAATAAGAATCTCACTTGCCTTAACCGGCTTTCTGAAAAGTATAATCTTCTTCGAGCCGATAACCGTACCCTCATAAACCTTGTTGAAGCCCTTGCCCTTTGAAGCGTATACCTCAAAGCCCTCTACGCGCTGACTGAAGGAAAGATTCTCCCTCAGGGTGATTGCAGTAAGGTTTAAAATGCTTTCAAAAACAAGGTGTACACCCTTTTCTCCGTCAAGGAGCATATATCCCTCTCCGTCCTCAAACAAAGCCTCGGGGGCTAATTTGTGACCGTCGGAGATGAGGTTTGAAGCGAAAAGCTTCTCCTCGTTTTCAAAGGGAGCCTTTATAAGGGAGGTGAAGGCCTTAAGCTGTTCAACGTTTTTTTCGTCAATGAGTCCCTTTCTGTTGGGGGGAACATTCATAAGAAGCGAAGCATTACCGCCGACAGTTGCGAAGTAAATATCGGCAAGCTCCTCGGGCTTACGCATCTTGCTTGCGCGGTTGAATTTTTTGTCATTATAGAACCAGCCATAATTAACGGATACATCAGCCTCGGCAGGCTTGAAAACAAGCTTTTCAAACTGCGAGACAACCTTCCGCGAGCCGAGGTCGGCATCACTCTCGCTGAAGGATACAAGCCTCTTAGCCTGACTCTCCTTCTGCTGGCTGTTGTCCATAACTCTTGCGTTGGCATCCTTTTCAGCGGGAATAACGCTCCATTCGCTTTCTCTTACCTTGCCTGCCTCGTTGCCAATCCAACGCACATCAGGTCCGCAGATTGCAATAGCGGCATTCGGCTGAAGCTCTCTTATAACGCTGTAATATCTGTCCCAGTCATAAACCTGCTTTTTGCCGTTTTTGCCTTCACCGCAGGCTCCGTCAAACCAGAAGGTGAATATCTCACCGTAGCTTGTCGCAAGCTCTGTAAGCTGGGCTACAAAGTAATCGTTATAGGCATCTGTGCCGTAGGTTTCCTCGTGTCTGTCCCAGGGGGAAAGATAAATGCCGAGCTTAAGGTCGTACTTTTTACAGCTTTCCGAAAGCATTTTCACAATGTCCTTGCCGAAGGGCGTGTTCATAACATTGTGGTCGGTATATTTCGTATCAAAAAGGCAGAAGCCGTCGTGATGCTTTGCGGTAATGATTATACCCTTACTTCCCGTCTCCTTAAGGACACTGCACCATTGGTCGGTGTCAAGCTCCGTGGGATTGAAGCGGGAGATATCCTCCTTGCCGTCACCCCATTCTCTCTTGTAAAAGGTGTTGATACCGAAGTGAATGAAGTTGTAATATTCAAGCTTAAGAAACTCAAGCTGTCTTTCGTCGGGGACAACGGAAATAAGTCTGCTGACCTCATCGCCGTCTCTTTCTTTTCCGACGTTATCGGTACACCAGCTTTTTTTAAGTGCTGAATTTATATCGTCCGGTCTTATCATATTTTCACCTCATCAGAAAGCGAAGTAAACATCAAGGCCCTTTGTAGCATAGGAAATTTTATTTTTTGCAAGTGCTGACTTGATTTTCGCAAGCATTGTGCTGTTCTTGGCAGTGATTCTCATATCAAGCTTGATGCCGTCAAACTCACCGTTCAGATTACCGGGAAGGAAGCCCGTACACCACCAGTATGAGTCATAGGGACGGGTAAAGCGCTTTACCCACTTACCGTCACGCTTCAGGCTGAAATCCATTGACATTTTAAGCATTTCGTCATCACTTGCGGCATCGTAGTGTGCAAGCGCTCTGTCCTTGGGCTTTGTGTAAACGCCAACCTCTGCACCGTAGAAGAGTAAGCCGTACTGACCCTTCCAGAGCTGAATCATCCAGTCCTTCTTACCGTATTCAAAGCGAAGTCGTGTAGTTTTAAAATTGATAAGAGTAGCAGGTGCGGTAATATCAAAAAGCTCGTTATATCCGACATTCCTCTGCCAGGGATCGGAGGCGGTATAGAAATACATACCCTTGGGCTCATAAAGATAGCCGAAAACACCGCTTTTATCCATCTCGTCGCTGTAGTAGTCCTCGGTTTCAATTCTGTGATAAACCATTGAAATAAAGTCAATTATGCTGATTAAAACAACCTTCCATTGGGGCATTTCAGCATTTTCCACGGTAACATCTGCCTTTGCGGAGGTGTTTACCTTTTCTGTTGCGGCAAAGGAAACCGTACCGAAGGAGGTGAAAAGCATCAGCATTGCCATAACAAGAGCGAGTCCTCTTTTTGTAAAAGTGTTCATAAAATAACTCCTTTAGAATATCTTTGTGCCGCCCTTTCTGATTGAAAGAACATAGCAGCTGTCATCACCGAAGATGTTTTTCATTTCATCGGTGTATGTATCTACAAGCTCATCGGGAACAAAAGCCTGAATTGTGCCTGCAAAGCCGCCGCCGTGAACACGCCATGCACCCTTGCCCTCAAGAAGCTGCTCGCTGATGCAAAGTGCGAGAGAAAGGGGCTGATTTGTGGGATTCTTGCAGGTATATACGTTCTGGTTGTACATATATGAAGAACGTCCGCTCTTGATGATAAGGCTCTTGAAGGCTTCAAAATCATTTTTAAGAAGAGCCTCTGTCTGTGCAACAACCTTTTCATTTTCACCGAAGAAGTGAAGAGCACGAAGAACTGCTCTTTCACCGAGGTTTTTACTTAAATCAGCGGCGTATTTTACAACGTCCTCCTTATCAACCTCACGAAGCACATTCTTGCCGAAGAATTCTGCAACGCTTTCCATTTCACCTCTTACTGCGGCATAGTCATCAGTAAGGTTGGAGTGACTGCCCTTTGTGTCAACAATTACAAGGCTGTGGCCTGACTTTGAAAAGTCGAAGTCAATAGCGTTGATAACGGGCTTTGAGGTATCCTCAAAGTCAATGGAAACGAAGCCGCCTACTGCACAAGCCATCTGGTCAAGGAGACCGCAGGGCTTACCGAAGTAAACGTTTTCGCTGTACTGGGCAATTTTTGCAATCTCAGGCATAGGCACCTTGCCGTCATTGTAAAGGTGGTTGAGAATTGTACCTACAAGCACCTCAAAAGCGGCTGAGGATGAAAGACCTGAGCCTGAAAGCACCTGTGATGCGGTTGTTGCGTCAAAGCCGCCTACATTGTAGCCGAGCTCCTTGAAGCGTGCAATGATACCTCTTACAATAGCCTGACTTTTGCCGTATTCCTTGTCGCAGGGCTCAAGCTCGTTGCAGTTTACGGTATCCATAGGATAGCCTGAGGATTTAACTCTTACAATGCCCTCGTTATTTTTTGAAGCAACGGCAATAGCATCAAGGCTGATGCCTGCTGCAAGTACAAGTCCGTGGTTATGGTCTGTGTGATTTCCGCCGATTTCTGATCTGCCGGGTGCTGAAAAGAGGGAAACCTCTCTTTCACCGTCATCAAAAATGCTTTCAAAATCTTCTGCAACCTTAAGGAATCTTGCGTAGCTGTTTTCAAATTCCTCCTGCTTGTAAACTGCGGAGAATTCTGCATCGAGACCTTTTTCTGCGATGATTTCCTTGATTTTGTTTAAAGTAGCCATTTCAATCAACCTCTCTTATATATTTGAATTTGTTTTAGCTTTTCTTTCTTCAAGAGCACCGCTGAGGCTCAGGAAGATTATTCCCGAAAAAAGAATCAGCGGAATAAAGGGAACAATGAAGCTTGCCGAGGCGGGGTCAAATACGTTTCTGCCGATGATTATGTAGGAGATGACCTTATAAAGCACACCTGTATCAGAGATAAGAACGAAGCGCCATAAGGGCATATCCGTTGTTCCGTAAATGCAGCTTACTGCGTTAAGGGGGATGCTGGGTAAAAGGCGGGTGAAGAAGAGCACAACTCCCGAGCCGAGCTTGCTTTCGTCCACAAGGCGGTGAGCGCTGTCATATTTCATCAGAAGCTTTTCCGCGTTTCCTCCGCCGAAGCGCTTACCCCAGGCAAATTTGAGTGCAAAAAGAAGACTCAGACCTATAAGGTTAATAAGAAGAGCCTCGTACCATTTGAAAACCACCGCACTTGCAACGCAGATGCAGGATACGGGGAACCAGGGTATAACCGCCTTAAGGGCGTAGTTTATGAGGATTATTACAACTGCAACGGGCGTTGCACCGTAGGTCTCAATCCAAAGCTCAAATTCATTCAGCGTTTCGGTATATCTTCCGTACCAATGCAGAAATGAATCCGTGTTGAAAACCCGAAGAAGCACAAGCAGTCCCAGGACAATCGCAAAGCAGATAAGGGACAGCAGTCTCAGGGAATATGACCAGGATTTTCCTTTTTTCAAAACCGCCCCTCCCTCACAACATATATATAAACATAAATATACATATATTATTGTATAACAAATAACCGTAATCGTCAACGATTTTTTTAATTTAAAAGGTAAATAATACTAATTTTTTATTTGCGGGGTGACAATGCAAAAGCTTTATGCTATAATGTGTCTGTAATTATATTATTTCAGGAGGAAAAATATGAAGCTTGTAATACTTGACGGATACACGGAAAACCCGGGCGACCTTAGCTGGGACTGGCTCGGAGACCTTGTTGACGGGTACACTGTATATGACAAAACACCCGCTGAGCTTATTGTTGAAAGAGCGAAGGACTGTGAAATTATTGTAACCAACAAAACACCTCTTACGGCTGAAACGCTTGAAAAGCTGCCCAAGGCTAAATACATTTCCACCCTTGCAACGGGCTACAATGTTATTGATATTGCTGCCGCTTCAAGACTCGGAATTACCGTTTCTAATATTCCCGCCTACAGCACCGACGGCGTTGCCCAGCTTGTTTTTGCGCTTTTGCTTGAAATGGTGAACAGCGTTGCCCTGCACGACAGAAGCGTAAAGGCAGGGGAGTGGGCAGACTGTGAGCATTTCTGCTACTGGAAAACACCGCTTACTGAGCTTTCGGGTAAGACCTTCGGAATTATCGGCTTCGGTAAAATCGGCTCTGCCGTTGCGGCGATTGCAAACGCCTTCAAAATGAAGGTTATTGCCTATTCACCCAATACGAGGAGCTATGACGGCTTCGGAAGCGTTGATTTCGTGAGCCTTGACGAGGTTATTGCTTCTTCCGACGTTATTTCACTTCACTGTCCGCTTACGGAAAGCACTACGGGGCTTGTGAATATGGAATTCATTAAAAAGATGAAGAAGGGTGCTTATATTATCAACACCTCACGCGGACCTGTGCTTAATGAGGCTGACGTGAGAAGAGCCCTTGACGAGGGTCTTCTTGCGGGAGTCGGTGCGGACGTGCTTTCAACGGAGCCTCCTATGGCGGATAATCCTCTTGCGACGAGTGACAAAACCGTTATTACGCCGCACATTGCATGGGCGAGTCTTGAGGCGAGGACAAGGCTGATGAACATTTTTAAGAGTAATGTTGAGGGATTTGTAAAAGGAAAACCCGTGAATAAAGTAAATTAAATGAGAAAAGTTTTGGTCAAGCTTTTACAAAAGCTTGTCAGGGATTGTAAGGGGTGAAACCCCTTACATATTAAACAAAAAAACGACACCGTCATAGCTTTTATCAAAGCCGTGACGGTGTTGTGTTTTTTATTGTTGATTTTTTATTTAATATGTGGTATATTATTCATGTCACACAAATTCGAATATTTTACTCAGCGAAGAGAAACACTTTGGTAAAAGTGTATCTCTTATTTTGCTATCTCTTTGTTGAGTAAGTAGGATTTGTGTGACAACAAATGAGATACATTTTTCGGTGTGTCTCGTTTGGG
>JAZOVO010000069.1:0-22971 GCA_045658745.1 Acutalibacteraceae bacterium
ACTTTAAGGAGGTTAAAAACATGAAAAAGTATTTATCACTTTTACTTGCGGTTATTATGCTGGTTACTTCCGTAGGCTTCAATATGTTTGCTTTTGCGACAGACGGCTGCACTCACACAAACAATATTGATACCAACAACCCCAAGTATTACAAAGTAGTTAATCCTACCTGTGACGAGGAAGGCTACACAATTTATTACTGTATCTTCTGTAAGGAGAACAACAAAGAGGTTGAGGTAACCCGCGGCAACTATACCGTTGCTCTCGGTCACACACTTGACAAGGGTCACTTTGAGCCAAATGAAAGCGGCAACTACAGAAAGTACTTTGAATGTACACGTACATATCAGAACGGAGAAGAATGCACATTCAGAGTAAACGAGCAGCACGACAACGGTGATGAGGTTGTTTACTATCTTGTTACCTTTATGAACAACAGGGTTCCTGAAGCTTACACCACCGATGCTAACGGTGTGAAGCTTATTACGGGCTACAAGGCGGAAGCAGAGCTGCTTAAGTCCTACTACGTAAAAGCAGGTGACGATGTTACATATGACGGCAACAATTTCCTCCTCGGTAAAACTGTAGCCTTCGGTGAGCATCAGCGCCTCGGCTGGACAACAAATGACAGTCAGGAAATCAAGCTTGCCTCAGAGTATACAGCTGCAGAAATCGAAAGCTTCAAAAATGCCACTAAGGAAATAAAGGCTAATACCGTATTCTATCCTGTTTTTGCAGGTGTAGATACCTATTACGATGTTGTTTTCAACTCCCTTAACGGACAGATTACTAATCCTCAGCGTGTAAAGCACGGTGGCTTCCCCTCATACAGAGTTAACGGTAAGCCCACCAACGATTACTATCCCAATCCCGAAAAGCCCGAGGATATTGTAAACTATTACGACTTTGCAGGTTGGTCAACCTCAAGAAACAGCACCGTAGGTATTGCAACAGAGGAAATTGAAACCACTCCCATTCACGCAAGAACAAATTATTACCCCATCTTCACTCCCGTTGCAAAGAATTATACCGTAGAATTCTATAAGTATGATCAGAGCCTTATCAAGGCCTTTGACGGTGTTCACCTTAACACAAATCTTCTTGCAAATGCAGAGATTAAGGCTCTCGACAATGATGAGCTTCTTAAAAAGCCTTCAACTGCAACCTTTACATATGAGTGGACAGGTAAGTGGCGCATTCTTACTCCCGACGGTAAGCTCGGTGACGTTGTAGACCTTCAGAGTTTCAGGGTTACAAAGGATGACTACTTTGTTTACGTCGATGCAAACGGAAACACATTACCTCTCGGTAACAAGCACGGTGAGCTTAAGAAGATTATCCGCCTTGTTCCCGATTATTATGAAAGACTTATCGTTTATAACGTAGGCGTATTAATGACTATTCCCGCAGGCGAGGATCAGTACTATTACCTTGGCGATGCTGCAGTAAGAGTTTTTGACTTCAACAATCAGCTTGTTGCAAGCGGTAAAACCGACGCGGAGGGCAAGTTCAGATGTCAGCTCAACTACAAGGAGAATATGCCCTATACCGTAAAAATCACTACTGTGGATTCAAAGTACATCGGTGAATCAAAAATCAGCGGTACTTTCCAGAAGGATCCTGAGGGTAATGCAGAAAGAGAAGCAATGACTCTCAACGTATGCAACGTTAATATGACCCGTAACCCCGAGTATGAAACCCATTGCAGCTGTATTCACCATGTTTCACTTCTTCAGCCTATCTGGGTAAGAATCCTCAACATTCTTTACACCTTCTTCAACGTAAGATACGAATGCTGCTACGATATGTATTCAACAATCGGACCGCTTCTTGATTACACAAAGGAAGGCTGATAAACAGTCACAGATAAAATCACGGAACACTACGTTCCGTGATTTTTTTGTTAATGCCCCCCGGCTGTGCCGTGGGGTTACTATTTGTGCATTCAGCGAGACCCAGTTCTGTTGAAATTCTTTTGAAAACAAGACGTTAACAGCCTGACAACATCCGGATTGAGTGTTTTTCTTGTTGAAGGGAAAAACCGTGTAAAAGGCTGTTAAAGAGTGCAAAAATATACCCCTGACCTTTTGCCGTAGCTTATCTACGGAAAAGGTCAGGGGTGTTTAATTTTATCTGTATGCGGCGCTGTAGGAAACAGCGTTCTTCATTTTAATGCCTCTGTATTCCATCAGCTCTGAAACCGTTACAAGCTGATAGCCCTGCTTGATGAGCCAGGGGATTATTGTTTCCGAAGCCTCGGCGGTGGAATCGTAGATATCGTGCATAAGGATGATATCGCCGTCCTCTACCTCGCTTTTTACAATTGAAATTACGGAGTAAGCATCACGGCTTTCCCAGTCTCGGGTATCAATTGACCAGTAGATGAAGGGCATATTTACCGCTTCACGGCTGTAGCTGTCTGTTGAGCCGCCGGGAGCTCTTACGATTTTAGGAGTAACGCCCGTATATTTTTTAACAAGGCTGTTTGTTGTATCTATTTCGTCTCTTATTTCGCTGTAATAATATGAAGGGAGGTCGATGTGACTGTAGGTGTGGTTACCGATTTCACAGCCCATTTTAATTGCTCTCTGCATCGGCTGATAGCTGCTGTTGATTCTGCTTCCGATTACAAAGAAGGTTGCTTTCGCATCATATTTTTCGAGAATATCAAGGATATCGTTTGTAACGGAGTTGCTCGGACCGTCGTCATAGGTAAGGGCAACCATTTTACCCTTGGGGTCAATTCTGCTTGAAGAAGCAAAGCTGCTTGCGGGACCGCAGCAGATTGATTCATAGTAGGCGCGTACCGTATAGGTGTAAATAACGCCTTCCTTTGCGGTCTTGTCAAGACCTACGGTGTTTTTTGTAAAGCCTATGCTCGTCCATGAGGTGTTATCGGTTTTTCTTAAAACCTCATATTTTGTTGCGCCCTTTACTGCGCTCCATGAAAGGTAATTGCCCGAAGAACCCTTTGACTGCACTCTGAAATTCTGCGGAGCGCTGAGGTAGCGGATGGAAACACCGTTTATATCATAGGCGCTCTGCACGCCGTTGTAGGCGGCTCTTACAACATAAACGTAATCTTTTCCGCTCTGTGAGGTTTTATCTGTTGCAGTAAGGGTTGTTGCGCCCTTGACGGTGAGCACCTTTTTCCATACAGTTGCGTTTGCATCTCTGCGGTAAATGTAATAGCCCTGAACATTATCGGATTTCGTCCAGGTAAGCTTTACACCGCTTGTGGTGTTGGAAGCTTTTGTGAAGAGGGGAGTCTTCATAAAGAGGCAGGCGGTTGCCTTATCGGCGGCGCCGGCTTTTTTGTTCGCATCCAGGGCGCGTATTCTGTAGCCGTAAAGCACACCGGGCTTTACATTCTTGTCGGTGTATTTTAACTGTGCTGCATCGAAGGTGCCGAGCAGAGTGTAGGTTTTATCATCAACCGTTCTTCTGTAAAGCTGATAGTAAGCGGCCTTTTCTGTTTTTGACCAGCTTACTGTAATATTGTCCTTGTTGGAGGCAACCTTAGTGATTTTCACAGCGGGTATAAAGTCGGCGCTGACATATTTGCTCGGATGGCTTGCATCGCCTGAACGCATACCTCTTACCGAATAAGTGTACTGTGTCTTTGAGTCAACCTTGGTGTCGGTGACGGTGAGGGTCTTTCTGTCGGTCTTACCCGCCAGACGCCATTTGCTTTCACCCTCGGCTCTGCGGTAAAGGAGATAGCTGTCTGCACCCGCAGAAGCTGACCACGTAACTGTTATACCGTTGAGCGCGTTTGAGACTTTTGTGATTTCGGGAGTGCCGATACGGTTTATGTAAAGGTCGTTGCTCTTGGGTGCCGCCTTTGAATTTTCGAGCACGGGAACAACGCGGTAGCCGTAGCATTTTCCGTTCTTGACTGTCTCATCGACAAACTTGTTTTCCTCAACCTTTGCAATAAGAGATTTATTTTTCTCTGAGGTCTCTCTTCTGTAAATTATGTAATATGAGACGTTACTGACAGCGTCCCATTTAAGCTGAATGCCCGTTGCGACGTTTGACGCCGTGAGTACCGTGCCGATCTTAGTATTTGCGGCAGAGCCCGAAAGGGAGAAGAGGAAGGTGAGGGTCATCACCGCAATGAGAAATGATATTAAACGACTTGATTTTTTCATAAACATCCTTCTTTTTCTTTTTAGAATACAATAAATATAGTATCACCCGTAAGCCCGCTTGTCAATTAATAAAAAAAGAAAATTTTCTGTTTACTAAAGTATCTTTTTATGTTATAATATATAAAAATTTTCAGGCAAAGGTTCAGACCCGAGTCTGAAGAACAAGGAGATTAAAATTAATGGAAACCATCAAAGCCTTATTTGCAGAAAACTTCCCTGCGGCATTTGCGACCGCCTGCCTTGCACTTTACTTTTTCGGTATGGCAGTTGTGTTTATTTCAAAGCCGCTGAAAAACGCCGAAAGCTTTTCAATCAAGCCCGTTGATAATGCAGGTAAAACCGAGATTCGTGTTTATTACGGCGGTATTTCCTTTGCTCTCGGTGCATTCCTTATTTACGTTGCAATCGCGACGGGTACAGCCTTCCACTCACTTGTGGGCGGTATGATTTTTGCTACAACCGTGCTTGTGACAAGAACAGTTTTCCTTTGTGTTGACAAGGGATGGAAGTGCCCTTATACAAAGCTTGCAATCCCCGCAGAATCAGCCTTTGTAATTGCTCTGTGGGTCTGCTTCTTCCTGGCAAAATAAGCTATGAAAAGAATTACAGTTATCCCCGAACCCAAAAGCCTTAAGGTGCTAAGCGAGACCGCCGTCTTTGCCCTTACGGATAATCTCAGCTTTGAATGCTGCGACGGAAGTGAAAACAGCCTTAAGGAGCTTCTCAGCTTTCTTCGTGAGGTCTTTTCTCTTGAGCCTCTTGGTATGGGCAGAGAAAAAATCCGTCTTGAAATCGACACTTCGATTGAGGAGGAGGGCTACCTTCTTAAGGTCGAAAGCGACAGAGTAATTCTCCGCGGCGGAAGTGAAAAGGGCTTGTTCTATGCGGTACAGACCTTAAAGCAGCTTTTATTCTGCACAGAGGGAGAGCTTCCCGCCCTCGAAATCACCGATGCTCCCCGCTATGCCGTCAGAGGCTTTATGCTTGACTGCGGAAGATATTTTTTCACCGTTGAAGCCGTAAAGCAGTTTCTTGATATGATGGCGCTTCACAAGCTCAATGAGTTTCATTGGCATTTAAGCGAGGATCAGGGCTTCCGCTGTCAGCTTGAAGGTAAACTGCTGCTGACGGAAATCGGCTCTTACCGCTCTCATACAAATTTCAACACTACTCCTCACGAGGGCTATTACACAAAATCGCAGATGCTTGATATCATCGATTACGCCCACAGTAAATATATTAAGGTTATACCCGAAATTGATTCGCCGGGTCACGTTCAGGCGATGCTTGCCGCTTATCCTGAGCTTGCCTGCTTTCCGAGGGATTTTGATGTTTCCACAAGCTGGGGCGTAAGGCACGATGTGTTCTGTGTCGGTAAGGAAAGCACCCTTACCTTTATGAAGGAGCTTTTTGATGAGCTTACGGAAATTTTTACCGACGGTGTGATTCACCTCGGAGGTGATGAGGTGCCGACGTTGCGATGGAAGGCTTGTCCCGACTGTCAGCGTCTTATGAAGGAAAAGGGAATGAAGGACGAAAGCGACCTTCACACCTATTATCTTGACACTATGGCGGAGCATCTTCGGAAAAAAGGCTTTGAGGTGAGAATGTGGAACGACAGGGTCAAGGAGAATATGACCGACAGAAGCCTCACCTGGCAGCTATGGAACGATGCTATGAAGGACGGGGAGGTTGCCGCCGAGCTTAACGGTGGAAGAAAATTTGTACTGTCCTGCGCGAGGTGGTGCTACCTCAACTTCCCTTATGCTGAAGCGAGCCTTGAAAAGGCATATAGCTTTGAATTTGAGCCTGAGGGTCTGACAGATGAGGGCAGAAGGAACATCATCGGAATTGAGGGCTGTCTGTGGACAGAGTTCGTTCCCGATATGCTGACTGCCGATAAAATGACCTATCCGAGACTTGCGGCGGTAAGTGAAAATGCATGGTCGCCGAGGGATAAAAAGGATTACGGTGCATTTACCGAAAAGCTCGGCAGCTATTATGCTCTTCTTGGTACACTCGGAGTAAGACCCGAGGCGCTGAAAAAAACGGCACCGAAGGGTGTGAAAAGACTTGCGGGCAGGCTGTGGTGGCAGAGAAGACAGCTCACCTGGGGCGCTTACGATAATTTTATCAGCGATATAAAAGCTCGAAAAATAAAATAAACCTTGGTCAGGGAAGGTTTTCTTCCCTGATTTTTATTTTTCCGTTGACAAAAAATCGGGCGGGTGATAGTATTGGATTGATAAAAGGAGAATAGGGGTTTATCAGATGAAAAGGATACTTAAAATCGGGGGACTTGCAGGAATTGTCTTATCGCTTTTTCTTGCTCTGACAGTAGTGGCTTCTGCCTACGGGGACGAGTTTGACCTCACCGCAGTAAATACGGCGGAGGGCATCAGGCTCGACTGGGTTGAGCAGAACGATGTTTATTTTTATGAGGTTTACCGCCAGACGGGTAAAAACGGAGAAAAGGTGCTTTTGTCCAAGGTGAACGATATAACCTATGTTGACTCGGAGACTGAGGACGGCAAGGGATATATATATACGGTTATGCCCGTGAAAAACGATTATAGCTATGCTTCCCGTATCGGGCTTGTGGCCGTTTACCGTATAGGAACCGTGAAAATAACCGAAGCCTGCTCGGAAAAGGCGGGGCTGAGGATTGAATGGGCGGCGGCAAGACTTGCGACGGAATACCGTGTGCTGAGAAAAGCGGGTGATGATGCCGAGTGGACAGAGATTGCAAAATGCTCTAAGGAAAAGACATTTTATGTTGACGGCAATGTTGAAGCTGAGCAGAAATATACCTATGCCGTAAAGGCTGCCGCGGGTGATTATGAGGGCGAAATCCTTGATGAGGTTACCCTTCAGTATATTGCATACCCGAAAATCACAGGCTGTGTGAGTACGGAAAAGGGTATAAGACTCAACTGGAGCAAGGTGCCTTCGGCGGTGTATTATCTTGTTTACAGAAAAAGCGGCGCAGATGCTCCGTGGAAGCCCTACGCCCTGCTTGACAGCGACTTCACAAGCTATGAGGACAGAGACGTAAAAGCCGCGGTAACTTATTCCTATACAGTAAGAGCCGTTGACGAAAACGAAACGAAGAGTCATTACGATGATGCATTCTCAATCCGCTTTATGGCCAAGCCTGAAATCAAGGCCGCTCAGAGTGACACGGACGGTGTAAGGCTGACGTGGACAAGGAGCGAGGGCTGTGACGGCTATGCTGTTTTTCGTAAGGAATTTGCATGGGGCAGATGGAGACTCGTCTGCCTTACTGATGATGAAAGCGCAACCTCGGCTGTTGATACCTTTGCAAAGGACGACACCGCTTATACCTATACCGTACGCGCAATGTGGAATAAAAATCTCAGCGCTTATGATGAAAAGGGCGTTACCGTCCGCTTTATGAGGGCTCCCGAAAGCCTTGAATGCTACGCAAACACAAAGTACGGCAATGTTCTGAGATGGCAGAGCAATGACAAGGCAACGGCATTTTTCGTTTACAGAAGGGCTGAGGAAGGAAAATGGAAGGCAATCGGCAAAACCGATAAAAACATTTTTGCCGACAAAAAAGTGCATACCGACGGCAGATATTTTTATACCGTAAAGGCCTATAACAGCTCAGTTTTCCAGAGCGGTGCGGCAAAGACCGTAAAAACCTTCAAGGATGAAATTAACCCGAAGGGCAAAATGGTGGCGCTTACCTTTGATGACGGACCAAGCGACAGTATTACAAACGGAGTGCTTGACGTACTTGAAAAATATAAGGCAAAGGCAACCTTCTTTGTTGTCGGCACAAGAATTGAGGGCGGACACGAGGCAATGGCAAGGGCGGCAAAAATGGGCTGTGAAATCGGCACTCACACCTACAGTCACATTGATCTTCCGTCTTCTTCATCCTCAACCATCAGAGAGGAAATCGCGTGGACGGATGACCTGATAAGAGAGTACACGGGATCTCCCGCAACCGTTGCAAGAGCACCGGGCGGAGCACTCGACTCTTCGAGTGCGGCTACGGTCGGCAAGCCCTTCTTCTACTGGTCGGTAGATACCCGCGACTGGGAGAGCAGGGACGCCTCCTCTGTAATTTCAATAGTTAAAAACAACGCCGCTGACGGCGATATCATCCTTATGCACGATGTTTACGAATCAACCCTTGAGGCGGTTGAAACCGTTGTGCCGTGGCTTATCAGTGAGGGCTATCAGCTTGTTACCGTTTCAGAGCTTATGCAGTATAAGGGCGGTATAATTCCCAAGGCGGGAGTGCAGTATTATGACGGCTTCGGCGAGTAAAAGTAGCCGGTACCGAAAGGGTCAAAGGGCCGAGCATCGGCAAGGCGGGATGCAAAACCGTAGGGTAGACCTGTGTGTCGTACCGAAAGCAGTCAGGAATTGGCAATAATTATATAATAAAACGTATCAAAAAAAAATGAGCTGTAAAAAACTTTCGTTTTTTACAGCTCATGTCTTTTTGTTTTTTTATCAGATAAGACCGTCAACAAGACCCTTTTCCATAAGACCTCTGATAAGTCCTATGATGAAATCCACAACCTTTAAAATCGTTTCAATATTAAGACCCATAATGCTTCCTCCCTGTTATAATTATTTCTTCCTTGGATATATTTTACACTTAAAAAACAATCGTGTCAATAAAATGTCGGCAAACAGATGTTATCTGCCCGTGATTTGCGTTTATGCAATCATAACGCTATAATACAGGTTGTACTCTACGGCTTTCATTCCGCCTTGCAGATGCTCGGCCCTTACTCGGCAATATCAAGTCCCGCAAAGGCGTTGAGCTCAAGACCCGCACGCTTGCCCGCGAGGTATTCATAATATCCCTGTGAGGCAACCATAACAGCATTGTCGCCGCAAAGGGAAAGCTCGGGAAGGTAAAGCTTAAAGTCGTGCTTTTTACAAAGAGCCTCCATATCCGCTCTTAAAACGGAGTTAGCCGAAACACCGCCCGCAAGCACAAGGGTGGTGTGGTTTTTTTCGAGCATTGCCTTTTCCGTGCTTTTGCAAAGGCAGCCCGAAACCGCCTTCATAAAGGAAGCACCGAGGTCGGGAACATTGATTTCACCGTTTTTCTGCTTTGCATTGTGGATGGCGTTGATGACGCTTGTTTTAAGACCTGAAAAGCTGAAATCATATTCACTTCCCTCAACCTTTGGTGTGGGGAACTTGTATGCGGTACTGTCACCGTCTCTGCAAAGCTTATCAAGGTTAAGTCCGCCGGGGTAGGGCAGACCCATTGCGCGGGCGGCCTTATCAAGGGCTTCACCTGCGGCGTCGTCGCGGGTTCTTCCGATAACCTCAAATTCGGTATAGGATTTCACCTCGACCATCATCGTGTTGCCACCGCTGACAACAAGACAGAAAAAGGGAGGCTTAAGGTCGGGGTGGCTGATATATGAAGCGGCAATGTGGCTTCTTAAATGGTGAACGGGTACAAGGGGCTTACCCGAAGCGTAGGCGAGACCCTTTGCATAGTTAACGCCTACAAGCAGGGCTCCGATAAGTCCCGGCGCATAGGTGACGGCAATTGCCTCGAGCTCGTCAAGTGTTGTGTCAGCGTCAGAGAGAGCCTTTTCAACAACGCCCGAAATAGCCTCGGCGTGACGTCGGGACGCGATTTCGGGTACAACTCCGCCGTAAATTTTATGCTCCTGCACCTGTGAGGAGATTACGTTTGAAAGTACTTTTCTGCCGTCCTCTACAACGGCTGCCGCCGTTTCGTCGCAGGAGGATTCGATTGCTAAAATTTTCATATGTATTACCTTCGTTTTAAAAATATCTTGTCATTATAAGTGCGTTTTCCGTAGGGGCGGAGTAGAAATTCTTTCTCTCGCCGACCCTTTCAAAGCCGCAGTCCGAATAAAGTCCGATTGCGGGAGCGTTGCTTACTCTTACCTCAAGAGTGATAAAGCTGCAGGACTTCTCCTCTGCTACGCTGAGGGCATTTTCAACGAGTCTTTTTCCGTAGCCCTTACGCCTGAAGGCGGGGGCAACGGCGACGTTTGCAATGTAGCACTCGTCAAGGACAATGTGCATTCCCATATAAGCGGCAACGGTACCGTCGCAAAGCAGGACGAAAAATTCTGCCTGAGGATTTGTAAGCTCACTTGTGAGCCCCTCCTGAGTCCACGGTGAGGAAAAGCAGCTTTTTTCAATTTCTGCAACAGCCTCTATGTCATCGGCTGACATTTTTCTTATAACAATACTGTTCATATACTTATTCCTCATAAGTTTTGTTTACACTATATATTAACTTTTTTAAGTGAAAAAGTAAATAACTTTTATGCTTTTTTTGCCGTAAAAGCTAATTTGCTTCGGTTATTGCAATAATTATTTATTTATATTTCTTTTTCATAAATAAAAATAAGACTACAGTGATGTATAATGTTTTAAACCATAATTGAGGAGGTTAAAATTATGAAAAAACTTTTGGCAGTATTACTTGCAATGCTTTGCACATTTTCACTTGTAATGCCTGCTTCAGCAGCAGTAGCTGATGAGCTTGGCGATATTTTAGGTGACCATCTCGGAATTGAGCAGGAGAAGGACGAGGCAGATGTGCTTACCCACGGTATCCATTATGAGATGGACGCTCTTTCACTTGTTACACTTTTCTATACGCCCTCACCCAGCATCACCTTCAACGCTCCCACAGATATGACCATTACAGAGGATTATCCTATTGCTCTTGATCACGACTGGGTTTGCTGGAAGGATCCCGAAACAGGCAAGCTTTACTATCCCAGTGATGTTATTCACGTTGAGGGTAAGGTTACACTTGTTGCTGTCTGGACAGAAAAGACAGATAACTATCCTTCCTTCATCCGCTCGGCAATTGCAGGTATCAAGGCTTTCGTCAAGGTTATTGAAAAGTTCCTCGGCATTTACAAGGCTGTTGAGGATGTAAAGCCTGCAGAGACAACTACAGTTCCCGCAGTATAAGGCAGATAAAAACACAGTTTTAATCTTAATATTTAAAGGGCTTCTTGAGAATTTTTCAAGAAGCCCTTTGTTATTTTGTTTTATTCCGTCAACTGATTTTATAGGTCTTACCCTTTTCGGTTTTAAAGCTTGTAAAGCCGTTTTCGAAGACTGTATCAATTTCCTTGCCGTCCTCGTCCTCAACAAGCATAACCTTTCCGTCGTAGATAAGCTTACACTCGTTGCCGAGCAGGGATTTTACCGTGCCGTTTTTGAGCTTGCCGTCAGTCCACTTAAGACCAAGCTCAAAGCCTCCGCGGGCACATATGCCCGTGATTTCGCCCGCTTTCCAGCTTTCGGGAAGGGCGGGAAGCAGATGAATATGACCGAGGTGGCTCTGAAGAAG
This sequence comes from Acutalibacteraceae bacterium, assembly GCA_045658745.1. Lineage (GTDB taxonomy): Bacteria > Bacillota > Clostridia > Oscillospirales > Acutalibacteraceae > UBA6857. The sequence goes on from JAZOVO010000069.1 coordinate 11,509, forward strand.
CATTTCGCAGACGCCTGCGGTGTAGCCGAAGTTTCCGTCAATCTGGAAGGGCGGATGAGTGCCGAAGAGATTTTTGAGAATTGTCTTTGAAATAATATTTGTTATAATTTCATCACAGTCATTACCCTGATGAAGCCTTGCATAAGAAAGAAGTCTTACGGCAAGTCCCCAGCCCGTGCTCTTCTTGCCTCTGTCCTTGAGAGAGGTGAGAGCGGCATTTTTGATTTTTTCGTCCGTGGTGTCAATCTGCCTGAAGGGATAGAGAGTGAGAAGATGTGAGAGGTGGCGGTGGCGCCTCTGAACGCCCTTGTTATAGAAGCCGCGCATAAAGAAGCTGTCTTCGTCGTACCATTCCTTTATCTGTCCCCATTTGCCGATGTTGACGGGCTTAAGCTGAGGAAGCTGCTGCTTTACCTTTGCGATAATTTCACTGTTGACAGCATCGCCGTTGCCTGATTTTTCAAGCTCCTCTGCCGCGATGAGTAAATCCTCATAAAGGTTGTAGATTATACTCTGGTCATAAGTATTACCCTGGGCAACGGGGCCGTGCTCGGGTGAGTAGCCCGGTGAGCAGACGAGTCTGCCTGTTTTCTTGTCCTCGTGAAGGAGCTTTGTCCAAAGGAGAGCGCATTCCTCCATTGCGGGGTAAATATCGTTTTTAAGCTTCTTTATATCACCTGTGTAAAGGTAGTAGTCGAAGCAGTTCTGCAATGCCCAGGCACCGTTTGTGGGTGCCCAGCCCCAGCGCCAGGATGAGCCGGGACCGACAAAGCCGAGGGGAGTTACCATTGTATGTATCATCCAGCCTGTGGGCTTTTCGTAATTGACCTCATCGCCGTTGAATTCACCTATGCCGAGGGTCTTTGCCGCAATAATTCTGCCGGGCTTACGAAGAGAGTCCACAAAATCAATATAGGGCAGAGCTGTTTCTGCAAGGTTTGCAACGTATGCGGGCCAGTAGTTCATCTGCACGTTTACGTTGAAGTGATAGTCACAGCACCAGGGAGGGTCATTCTTTGCGTTCCAGATGCCCTGCAGATTTGCGGGGAGTGAGCCGTCACGTGACGAAGCTATAAGCAGATATCTGCCGTAATGGAAAAGGGTGGTGATAAGATTACGCTTGTATTCGCCCTTTTTCTCAAAGTGCTTTAACATATGGTCGGTCGGGAGAATGATTTCCTCCTCACCGAGGCTGAAGCTTACTCTGCCGAAAAGCTCCTGATAGTCCTTGAGATGTGTCTTGTAAAGCTCTGAGAAGCTTTTTTCCTTTGCCTTATTTACCGTGTCAAGAGCCTTGTCGAGAGGGTTGCTTCCGTCGGAGAAAACGGGGAAGCTGTTAACGTAGTCCGTTGCGAGGCTGACAATAAAGGTGAAGCTTTTAACGTCCTTGAGACAGATGCGGTTTTCCTTTACGTAAATCTCACCGCCGTCGGAGGTGAAGGTAACGGCTGCGGCGTATTTCATTGAGTTTTTGTCCGCACCGGGCTCACCGTCAAGTCCCTTGTTTGCCATAACCGTGCCCTCAAGGGTGAGCATATTATTTTCCGCCTTTACAACACCGCCCGTCTGCTCGGGAACAATGTAAACCGTTGCGCAGAAGGTAGCATCCTCGGGTGCCTTTTCCTCGTCACCCTTAAGCTTGTTTTCACATTCGATTCTTCCGACAAAAACATTGTCGGGATAGGAGGTGAAGTAGTGGCGGGTATACATCACGTTTTCTCTTTTATAGGAAACCATTGCTGATGCTGTTGAAAGGTCGAGGTCGCGGACATATTTTTCAAATTCACCTGAGCCGCCGAACTGTATATAAAGGTTCATAAAGCTCTGGTATGCGCCGAAGCCCGTCATGTCACCCTCAAGGGCGGTCATTTTTGACGTTGCTCCCGCAATGTCGTTTTTGTCAAGCAGAGACTGAATCTCCTTAAGTCCTGCACCTCTGTCAGCACTTCTGACACCACCGTTGAAGCCGGGAACGTCAGCGCCGCCTGACCAGAGAGTTTTTTCGTTAAAGTGAATAAGCTCACATTCCTTGCCGCCGAAAACCTTGGCACCGATTTTACCGTTACCCAAGGGGAGTGCCTCGTTTTCCCAGCCGAGGTAGCTCATATGTGCGGGCTCTTTATAGCATAAAAACATAAATTTCTCCTTCACAGTAAAGTTTGAAATTATTATATAATTTTAAAGCCCATAAGTCAAGGTAAGAAAAATTCATAACGCGGGATAAATTATGAACAAAAAAATTGATTTTTTGTAATTTGTGTGGTAATATATATCATATATGTTTTTTTGAACGGGTATAAGCTTTTTGAAGGAGGTTTCGCCGTGGAAATGAAATATCTTGTCACAATTGATACAAAGCAGAAAATTGACGGCGACGAGGAAAACCTCCGTGTCATCACCCACGCCTCTCTTGAAGGCGACAGGGACGATTATACTCTGATTTACACCGAGCAGAGCCGTGAGAACGGTGAAAGCAAAACGGAAATCCGATGCGAAAAGGGCGAAAGAATTTCCGTTGTCCGCTTCGGTGAGGGGATGACGACGAATATTATACTCGAAAAGGGGATAAGGCACATTTCCTGCCATACAACACCCTACGGTGCTTTTTCAATGGGCATCACCGCTATAGAAATTCACTCCGATATGGACGAAAAAGGCGGTACGCTTCATTTTAAATATGCCACGGATATCGAAAACAACCCCCTCGGTGAAATCACCTTTGATTTTGCCGTTACTCCTAAAATAACAGAGAGGAACTGATAAAATGTCAAGAACAACGGATAAAGCAAAAAATCAGATAAGGACGCTTATTGCCGACGCTATCGCAAAGGCACAGCAGGCTTCTCTTCTTCCCGAGGCAGAGCCCGCAGAGTTTTATGTAGAGGTGCCCGCCGACAGAAACAACGGCGACTATTCCACAAACGCGGCAATGGTAAACGCAAGAGCCTTCCGTCTTGCACCGAGAAAAATTGCGGAAATCATTGCAGAGAATGCAGTAATTGACGGAACATATTTTGAAAAAATTGAAATTGCAGGCCCCGGCTTCATCAATCTCTTCCTTTCTGATAAATACTACGCCGATATCCTTTTTGAAATCGGTGAGGACGGAGAGAATTACGGCAGAAGCAATTACGGTCAGGGCAAAAGCGTTAACGTTGAGTTCGTTTCCGCTAACCCGACAGGTCCTATGCATATGGGTAATGCAAGAGGCGGCGCTCTCGGTGACTGCCTTGCAGCGGTGCTTGACTATGCGGGCTATGACGTAAAGCGTGAGTTTTATGTAAATGATGCCGGTAATCAGATTGATAAGTTCTCCCTTTCCCTTGACATAAGATACCGTCAGCTCTGCGGTGAGGAAATCGAGCTTCCCGAGGACAGCTATCACGGTGAGGACATCATTGAAAGAGCTAAGCAGTTCAGGGACGCTTACGGCGATTCATATATGGAAAAGAGCGAGGACGAGAGAAGAAAGGCGCTCGCAGAGTTTGCCCTTCCCCTCAATCTTGAGAATATGAGAAACGCAATGGAAAAGTACAGAATCGACTACGACCTCTGGTTCAGCGAGCTTACCCTTCATAACGGCGGTGAGCTTAAGGAGACCATTGACATTCTCACAAAGGGCGGCTACACCTATGAAAAGGACGGCGCACTCTGGTATAAGAACAAGGATGTGCAGACTGAAATGCTCCTTGCAGCGGGCAAGACTCAGGAATATATCGACAAGCTCGAATTAAAGGACGACGTGCTCATCAGAGCAAACGGCAATCCCACCTACTTTGCCGCTGATATTGCTTATCACAGAAACAAGCTTGAAAAAAGAGGCTTCGATAAGGCTATTGACGTGTGGGGCGCAGACCACCACGGTCACGTTGCAAGAATGAAGGGCGCTATGAAGGCTGTAGGCATTGATCCCGACAGACTCGACATTCTCCTTATGCAGTTCGTACGTCTTGTACGTGACGGCGAGGTTGTAAGAATGAGTAAGCGTACCGGTAAGGCTATTACTCTTGTTGACCTTCTCAATGAGGTGCCCATTGATGCAGTCCGCTTCCTTTTCAATATGAGAGAGCCGGGCTCACTTATGGACTTTGACCTTGACCTTGCGGTTGAGCAGACCTCACAGAATCCCGTTTACTACTGCCAGTACGCTCACGCAAGAATCTGCAGTATTATTTCAAAGCTTGCTGCTGAGGGCAAGAGTGCAAGAGAATGCACCGCCGAGGAGCTCGAGCTTCTCAGAGCTCCCGAGGAAAGAGAGCTTATCAGATACCTTTCCACTCTCGGTGACGTAATCATCGGCGCAGCAAAGAACTATGACCCTGCAAAGGTTACACATTATGCCGTTGACCTTGCAACTCACTTTCACAAGTTCTACAACAACTGCCGTGTAGGCGTTGAGGACGAAGCACTTATGCAGGCAAGACTCTTCCTTTGCATCTGCACAAGGGATACCCTCAAGAGCATTCTTAATATGCTCAAGGTAACCTCACCCGAAAGAATGTAAATTTATAATTCGTATAGCGAATTTTTATAAGTAAATTTAAGCTTTATAACCTAAACTATAAACAAATAAACAAAAAGGAGCCACCACTATGAACGCAGAAAAAATTCTCGTTGTCGATGACGACCTTAATATTTGCGAATTATTAAGACTCTATCTTACAAAGGAAGGCTATAATGTTGTAATTGTAAACGACGGTGCAAGCGCAGTTACCGCTTTCCAGGAGGAAAGCCCCAATCTTGTACTTCTTGACATTATGCTTCCCAAGCTTGACGGCTGGCAGGTATGCCGTGAAATCAGAAAATTCTCCGATGCACCCATTATTATGCTCACTGCAAAGGGCGAGGTTTTTGACCGCGTTCTCGGCCTTGAATTAGGTGCTGACGACTACGTTGTAAAGCCCTTTGACACAAAGGAGATTGTTGCCAGAATCAAGGCAGTTCTCCGCCGCAGCAGCTCCTCTGCTACTGAGGAAATCAAAGAGGTTCACTACGATAAGCTTTCAATCAATCTCACTAACTATGAGCTCAAGGTAGCAGGTGTTCAGATTGATACACCTCCCAAAGAGATGGAGCTTAACTTCCACCTTGCAAAGAGTCCTAACAGAGTTTTCACAAGAGACCAGCTTCTTGATGAGGTATGGGGCTATGACTATTACGGTGACAGCAGAACCGTTGACGTTCACGTCAAGCGTCTTCGTGAAAAGCTTGAGGGCGTTTCAGACAAGTGGGAGCTTCGCACAGTATGGGGTGTAGGCTACAAGTTTGAAACAAAGGATTAAATAATTTTTTAAAGCAGGAATGACAAAAGCTGTTATTCCTGCTGATTTTGGTTTGATTGCTCCTATGGGAGGGATTTTTTAAAATGTTTAAAATCAGAAAAAAACGGAAAAGTACCCTTTTCCGCCGTTATTTCAAATCGGCATCACTTATAATTTTCTGCGCCTTTTTGTTTTTCGGCTTTACCATGATGGTTTTTGTTTCAGGTCAGTGGTGGAACGAAAAGGTTGAAACACTTACAAGAAATGCAAGAAACATTTCGATTTCTTATGCTGAAATGCTGGAGGACGGAGCGGAAAACGGTGAGGGCTATGTCAAAACGACGCTCGACATTGTCTGTCAGGCAACGGTGTCCGATTATTTTATCTCTGACCTTGAGGGAAACATCATCCTTTGTGCCGATGATGAGGATGCCGTCTGCGAAAGACACGCCGCACTTGCTGTTTCCGAGGAGCATATGAAGCGTGCGGTTGACGGAGGTTTCTCCGATTATGCAACTATTGACGAATTCGGTGAGGGACGCTTCCTTGTTGCCGTGCCCGTCAGAAGCGGCGGCGAAGCCGTTGCGGTTGTCTTTGCCGTTGAGGACGCTATTACGGGCCTGTTGCCCTACGTTTCGAGCATTATGACCTCAGCGGTTACGATAATGTTTGTGGCGCTTCTTATTGTATTCCTTGCAATCTTTATTATTTCAAGGAGTATCACCGAGCCTCTGAGTGAAATGGAGGAGGTAACGAGCCACATCGCAAAGGGAGATTTCTCTCACCGTGTAAGCGGCAACTACAAGGACCGTGACCTTACCGCCTTTGCGCAGTCGCTTAACAAAATGGCTGATGAGCTTGCCGTTGAGGAACAGAGCCGCAGAAGCTTTGTTGCAAATGTTTCCCACGAGCTCAAGACTCCGATGACCTCAATCGGCGGCTTTATTGACGGTATACTTGACGGTACTGTTCCCCCTGAGGATGAAAAGAAATATCTTCAGATTGTTTCAAGTGAGGTCAGACGTCTTTCAAGAATGGTTGTTTCAATGCTTAACCTTTCCAAGATTGAAGCGGGAGAGGTTTCCATAAGGCTTGAGGAATATGATGTGGGTAAGCAGATTTTTGAAACCCTTCTTTCCTTTGAAAAGCGTATTGACGAGGGAAGAATCAACATTGAGGGCTTTGAGGATATGGGCGCAATATTCATAAGAGCCGACAGAGATCTGCTTCAGCAGGTGCTTTATAACCTTATTGACAATGCCGTCAAGTTTACTCCGAAGGACGGAACGATAAGTGTTTTTGCCGAAAATGACCGTGAGAACACTACGGTTATAATCCGCAACTCGGGTCAGGGCGTTTCAAGTGAGGAAATCAGCCGTATATTTGAGCGCTTCTATAAGGTTGACAAGTCCCGAAGCTATGACACAAAGGGCGTAGGACTCGGACTTTATATTGTCAAGACGATTATCAATATGCACGACGGCAGAATTTATGCCGACAGTAAGCTTGGCGAGTATACGGAGTTCAGATTTGTTCTGCCTTATAACGAAACAAATTAAAATAAACAAAGTTTAAACTTAATTTTAACGATGGCTTATATTATATAGAAAAATTCCAGAGCGTATCCGTTTACAGGATGCCGAAAAGGAGAATTGCAATGAACGAAAATGATAATAAATATCCTTCATTTGAAGCTGAGAACAAGGAAGACCTTGTGAATGAGGCAGAGCCTGAGAAAAAAGAGCCCCCCGTTATATACGGCAGTTATTTTACGGCGTATCAGCTTCCCGATGAAATGCCTGAGCAGAAGGAGGACTTCCCTTCAGCCGAGGAATTCACCGAGGAGGAGACTGTAATTGAGCCGGAAATTTATGAGGCTCCCGAGGAGGCTTACGCCGAAGCAGAGGAATTTCCCGATGAAGCAGAGACCTCCGAGGTGGCTGAAGCCGCTGCAGAGGAAGCAGACTTCGCAGAGCTTACTCATGGCTTTGACGCCGTAGAGGAGACACCCTTGCAGCAGGATATCAAGGCAGAGTTTAATCCCTATGCCCCCAAGGCGCAGAGTGAGCCCGATGTAAAAAGGGAAGCTCCTCAGGAGAGTTTATACACCTATCCCAATCAGGGTGTGAATCCCTCATATAACCGCCCCGTATACACGAATCCCTATAATAATCAGGGAAGCTTTAATCAGGGTAATTTCAACGGGCAGGGCTATTACGCAGAGCCTCCCGCAGGCAAGGATAAAAAGGGCAGAAAAATAGCTATCGGTGTGGTTGCGGTGTGCGTTGCCGTTGCACTTATTGCTCTTGTTTCAAGCTTTTTCGGCAATCCGGGAACAGCAGAGCCGACCACAACAACAAATCCTGCTTACGTTGAGCAGACAACTCTGCCCACGACAGCGCAGAATGTAACTGTCGCAACTACTCAGCCCGTCACCCAGGTAATTAACTCCGTATGGGTAGCTGAAAAGGTGAGACCCAGCGTTGTAGGTGTTATGGCTTACAGCGGCGGTGAGCTTGCAGGTGAGGGCTCAGGTGTGCTTATGAGTGAGGATACAGGTAAGAATTGTACTTATATTGTAACCTGTGCTCACGTTATTGATGACCCGAACTGTGATTTTGCAATACTCTTGCTTGACGGCTCAAGATATGACGCTGAGGTTGTTGCTCTTGATGTAAGAACAGATATCGGTGTGCTTAAGGTCAGCAAAACGGGTCTTCCTCTTGCCGAGTTCGGCGACTCCTCAAGCCTTAAAATCGGTGAGCCTATTTATGCAATCGGTAACCCCGGCGGCAGCGAGTATTTCGGCTCAATCACAAACGGCATTATTGCGGCGATTGACCGTTCAATTTCCGCGACTTATACAATGACCTGCATTCAGCATAACGCGGCAATCAATCCCGGTAACTCGGGCGGTGCGCTTGTAAACTCCGCAGGTCAGGTAATCGGCATCAACTCCTCAAAAATTGCGAAAACCGACTACGAGGGTATGGGCTTTGCAGTTCCCTCATCAATTTTCAGAACGGTTGTTGACGACCTTATCCAGTACGGCTACGTTCCCAACAGACCCGAGCTCGGAATCAAGTATGCGGCAGTGAGTGACTATCAGCTTTATTCAATCATCGTTTCAATCAAGGGTCTTCCGAAGGGCTCTGTAATTATTGCAGAGATTCCCGAGGGAAGTGCACTTGCAGGTACAAATGCACAGGTAGGCGACCTTATTACTGCCGTCAACGGCAAGAAGATGGATTCCTCCGATGTGCTGCTTGACCTTATTGATACGGGTGCGGTAGGTGATACGCTTACCCTTACGCTCTGCCGTATTCAGGACAGAAGCTATGAGACGAGCACCTTTGACGTTACCGTTCAGCTTGTTGAAAACAAGGGCTCCGTAACAACCACCACTCAGGCACCGACCCTTCCTCAGCAGGACCCCTACGGTGATTTTGAGGACTTCTTCGGCGGCTTCTTCGGCTGGTAAAAGGATAGAACAAGCAAAGTTTTTTGGTCACTTTTTTCAAAAAAGTAACGGCACGCGCCGAGCGGGATAATAAATCAGAGAGCACCACCAAGGTCTTATAAAGCCAAGGTGGTGCTGTTGTTTTATTGTAATATTTTTAGTTATGACCTCGCCGGTCGGGCGTCACCTTTCCTGTAAGAAAGGTGCCTAAAGAACTTTACTTTTTCCGCACATTTGCTGCTCAATTTCCCGTTTCCCCCTTGACACTTTGTCTATAATTTTATATAATATTAAACTGATAGTTTATATATAAATCTAATTGCGAAAGGATGAAATATAATGGCACAGGAAAAACTTCTTACCAGCGCCGGCTTTAAAGAACTTGAGGATGAGCTTGAAGAGCTCCGAGTTAAAGGCCGTCAGGAAATCAAGGAAAAAATTCAGGTAGCACTCTCCTTCGGTGACTTATCCGAAAACAGCGAATATGACGAAGCAAGAAACGATCAGGCAAAGCTTGAAGCACGTATCAAGGAAATTGAGGAAACCCTCGCAACTGCCAAAATCATTGACGAGGACGCACTTTCCACAGATGTTATCCAGATGGGCTCAAAGGTAACCATCAAGGATATCGAATACGGTGATATTTATAAGTATCAGATTATCTCCTCATCCTCAACCTCAAAGGACAAGGGCGTTGACTATCTCACAAGTGACGAGTCACCCGTTGCAAAGGCTATCATCGGCCACAAGGTGGGCGACATTGTTGATGTTGAGGCTCCCATCGGCGTAATCAAGTACGAGATTATCGAAATCACAAAATAATTAAATAGGGTGAATAAAATGGCACAGGAAAACAAGAATAACGCTCCTCAGCAGGAAGTTCAGCAGGACGTTAACGAATTAAGACAGGTAAGGGTCGACAAGCTTACTGCCTTGCAGGAGGCAGGCAACGATCCCTTTGTAATTACAAAGTATGACCAGACTCACCACAGTGCAGTAATTAAAGAAAGCTTCGACGAGCTTGAGGGCAAGACTGTACGTATTGCAGGCCGTATGATGTCAAAGCGTATTATGGGTAAGGCATCCTTCTGCAACGTGCAGGACCTTAAGGGCAATATTCAGTCCTACGTTGCACGTGACAGCCTCGGTGAGGAGGAGTACAAGGCTTTCAAGAAGCTCGACATCGGTGATATCATCGGTATTGAGGGCTCTGTTTTCAGAACAAAGACAGGCGAAATCTCAATTCACGCTGAGAAAATCACCCTCCTTACAAAGTCACTTCTTCCCCTTCCCGAAAAGTTCCACGGTCTCACAAACACCGACACACGCTACCGTCAGCGTTATGTTGACCTTATTATGAACGGGGAGTCAAAGCAGACTCTCGTAAACCGTTCAAGAATCATCCGTGAGGTAAGAAACTACCTTGACGGTCAGGGCTTCCTTGAGGTTGAAACTCCTATGCTTGTTTCAAATGCAGGCGGTGCGGCAGCACGTCCCTTTGAGACTCACTTCAATGCTCTTGACGAGGACTTCAAGCTTCGTATTTCACTCGAGCTTTACCTCAAGCGTCTTATCGTAGGCGGTCTTGAAAGAGTTTACGAAATCGGCAGAGTATTCCGCAACGAGGGTCTTGACACCCGTCACAACCCCGAGTTCACACTTATGGAGCTCTATCAGGCATACACCGACTACCACGGTATGATGGACCTTACAGAAAACCTCTATCGTCACGTAGCTCAGGCTGTTCTCGGCACAACAAAAATTGTCTACAACGGCATTGAAATGGATCTCGGCAAGCCCTTTGAGCGTATCACAATGCTTGACGCCGTCAAGAAGTACACAGGCATCGACTTCAACGAAATCAAGACTGACGAGGAAGCAAAGGCAATCGCCAAGGAAAAGGGCATTGAATTTGAAAAGAGACACAAGAAGGGCGACATCCTCAACCTCTTCTTTGAGGAGTTTGTTGAGCATCACCTTATTCAGCCCACCTTCCTTATGGATCATCCCGTTGAGATATCACCTCTTACAAAGCGTAAGCCTGAGAATCCCGACTATGTTGAGCGCTTCGAGTTCTTTATGAACGGCTGGGAGCTTGCAAATGCTTATTCCGAGCTCAACGATCCCATTGACCAGCGCGAGCGCTTCAAGGCTCAGGAGGAGCAGCTTGCTCAGGGCGACGAGGAAGCAAACACAACCGACGAGGACTTTATGACAGCACTTGAGTACGGTATGGCACCCACTGGCGGTATCGGCTTCGGTATCGACAGAATGGTAATGCTCCTCACCGACTCATCCGCTATCAGAGATGTACTTCTGTTCCCCACGATGAAGAGCATCCAGAACTGATTGTTAAAAATTCATAGGTTTTGACAGGTTTTGAGGCGATATATTTATCCAAAAATCACCCGAAAAAGTGGTTTACGACAAATTTACGACAAATCAAAATTTGTGCACAGATAAAAATTTACGACAAACTACTGTCGTAAATACAAATGAATATGCTAAAAATAACTCTATTGTTGATGAATAACAATAGAGCTATTTTCTATTTTAGAGTGATTTTACATCAATGTGTTTTTCGCATTTGTTAAAGAAAATACTGCTGTTTATATTAAATGATTTGGAATAATATATTTATATGAAAATTTAAAGGTACACATCATCCCTATATAAAACAGGCTATAATTAAATATTTTATAGGATATTGTATTGAATCATATAAAGTTATATCTGATTTTT
>JAZOVO010000070.1:0-14469 GCA_045658745.1 Acutalibacteraceae bacterium
CGATGTTATTAACGGAATTGTTTGTCATTACAAAGTTTGTTGTTGTCTTGCCACTGTATTCAGCACCGAACATAATGCTCTCGCCACCTGCAATTAATGAAGTGCTTGTCATTGTGATGTTCTTGAATACATTGTTTGTAATGGTGATAGCTTTTGAAGCGTTGTAGTTGAAGCCACCTGCTGCAAGACCGATAGTTGAACGTCCGCCTTCACGGGTCTTGATAAGAGCAACATCATCAGCAACACAACCATCAATCTTATTTGAATGATTTACAAGACCTGCAATTGCACCAGCATTTGCCCAAGCTGAAATTTCAACGTTCTTAACCTTACAGTCCGTAATCTCATTATTACCTGCAACAACCCAGCCTACGATACCGCCTGCTACGTTTTTCTCAATAGCAGCAATTTTACCCATGCCGTCAGCAATTACTGAGCAGTTGTCGATATTAGAATTACTGAAGGAAGCGATACCGCCTACATGTGTATTAAGAGCAACAAGGCTGATGTCACCTGTTACATGACAGTCGTAAACAGTGCTTGCATAAGGATAAGCAACGATTGCAGCAACCATTTCATAGCCTGTAATATCAACGTTGTTTACATTGACATCCATAATTGTTGCATTCTGAGTAACACCGAAAAGAGCAAGTGTATCTGCTTCAGGTGCGTTGATGTAAAGGTTGCTTACAGTATAGTCCATACCGTCAAACACGCCTTCGAAAGCGTATTCATAGTTACCAACAGGAACCCAGATATTACCTTCGAAGTCAATATCTTTACCGAGAGAAACCTTCTTACCGGCAAAGGTATCACCGTTGTTTACTGCCTGAGCAAAAGCAGCAAATTCTTCAGCAGTTGTGATTACATAACCGCCGATGGGCTCTTCTTCTGTGTACCAGTCTTCATCGGGAACGATTTCAACAGGCTCTGAGGGTTCTTCGGGCTCTTCGGGAACCTCAGGAGCTTCGGGAGCCTCGGGCTCAGCTGTTTCGTCACAGAAGGGACAGCCGAAGTCAAACATCTCTGAAAGAGTGTGAATGAGATCGTGGATAGCATTGAAAAGGCTTTCAGCAAAAGTAAAAAGACCAGTCACAGCACCCTCAGCGTCTTTGTTTTCGAAGCTGTCACGAATATCCTCAGCGCTGTCGATAACACCGCCGATTGAATCTGTGACTGATGATTCTTCTGCAGCAGCATCATCAGCTGCAAAAGCAGGCATCATAAAGGTGAATGCCATCACGAGTGAAAGTAAAACTGCCAAGATTTTTTTCATTGTTAATTCCTCCATTTCAATTTTTACAATTTGGCAATATTTATTATATACCTCGTTTCGTGGTTTGTCAACACAAAACGTGTATTTTTAAAAATAAATAAAATCTCTATGTTAAAGTATTTAATGGTGATTATATGAAATTCGGTGACAAGCTAAGAGAGCTTTTAGAAATGCATAACCTTTCGCAAAAGGAGCTGGGCGAAAAACTTAATATTGCACCCTCTACCATAGGCAATTACGTGCGCAATATCCGTCAGCCCGACCACGCTACTCTCGTGGTTTTCGCAAACTATTTCAACGTTTCCGTTGACTTCCTTCTGGGCAATTCAAAAAACAGTAAGTTTAGCCACGAGGAGCAGCTTCTGCTTACAATTTACAACGAGCTCAAGCCAAGCTACAAAAGAATACTCCTTGAAGAAGCCAAGCTGCTTTTTGAGCTTCAGGATAAGTAGTGCGCTTCTTAAGGTAAGCAAAGCATACTATAGCCAATAAAAAAATCCCGTCGAAAGCTGACGGGATTTTCGTTTATTTTAATTTAATTATAAAATCAGCCGCAACTATGTTTTACCATAATTGCGGCATATGTTTTATTTAATTGACCTCGCCGGTCGGGCATTCTTTCTTGTAAGAAAGAATCAAAGAACTTTGCTTTTTCTTATTCAGCAGTGTTCTTCTTGAGTGTTTCGAGTTCTGCTCTGAGCTCCTCGGGAAGCTTGTCGCCGAACTTTGCATAGAACTCCTCAATGCCCTTTGCATCTTCAGCCCAACGAGCCTTATCAACGTCAAGGATTGACTTAAGACCTTCAAGAGTGATTTCATCTTCAAGACCTTCGAGGTTGATATCTTCTGCCTTGGGAAGGTAACCGATAGCTGTTTCGTCAGCGTCAACCTTGCCTTCACATCTGTCGATGATCCAGTCGAGAACACGAAGGTTGTCACCGAAGCCGGGCCACATAAAGTTGCCTTCATCGTCCTTACGGAACCAGTTAACATTGAAGATCTTGGGAGCCTTTTCACGATCAAGGGTCTTACCGATTTCAATCCAATGCTTCCAATAGTCACCCATATGATAACCGCAGAAGGGAAGCATAGCCATGGGGTCACGGCGAACAACACCAACAGCGCCTGCTGCTGCAGCTGTTGTTTCTGAAGCCATGATTGAGCCTACGAATACACCGTGGTTCCAGTCACGTGACTGATATACAAGGGGAGCAAGCTTTGCACGACGGCCGCCGAATACGATTGCTGATACGGGTACACCGTTGGGGTTCTCGAACTCGCTGCTGATGCAGGGGCAGTTCTTTGCGGGAGCTGTGAAACGGCTGTTGGGATGAGCAAGGTTCTTGCCCTCTGCCTTCCACTCTACACCGTTTGTTTCGATGCCTGTCCACTCCATTGCATTAACGGGAGGATTCTTGTCAAGGCTTTCCCACCATACTGTATTTTCATCAAGGTTACGTGCAACGTTTGTGAAGATTGTGCCCTTCTGTGTTGAAAGAAGTGCGTTGGGGTTGGACTTCATATTTGTACCGGGAGCAACACCGAAGAAGCCGTTTTCAGGGTTGATAGCGTAAAGTCTGCCGTCTTCACCCTTACGGATCCAGGCGATATCGTCACCTACGCACCATACCTTGTAGCCCTTCTTCTGATATCCTTCGGGAGGAATGAGCATAGCAAGGTTTGTCTTACCGCAAGCTGAGGGGAATGCTGCACAGATGTACTTAACTTCACCGTCGGGCTTTTCAATACCGAGGATGAGCATGTGTTCTGCCATCCAGCCTTCATTCTTACCCTGATATGAAGCAATACGAAGAGCAAAGCACTTCTTACCGAGAAGAACGTTTCCGCCGTAGCCTGAGTTAACTGAAATGATTGTGTTATCTTCGGGGAACTGGCAGATCCATCTCTTTTCAGCGTCGATGTCACATCTGCAGTGGAGACCGCGTACCCAGTCATTGCTTTCGTCACCGAAGGTATCAAGAACTGCCTTACCTGTACGAGTCATGATAATCATGTTAAGCACAACATAGATGGAGTCTGTAAGCTCAATACCAACCTTTGCAAGAGGTGAGCCGATGGGGCCCATTGAGTAGGGAATTACATACATTGTTCTGCCCTTGTAGCTGTCACGGGCAATATCATAAAGCATTTCGTATGCCTTATCGGGATCCATCCAGTGGTTTGTGGGGCCTGCATCCTCTTCTCTCTTTGAGCAGATAAGAGTTCTGTCCTCAACACGTGCAACGTCGTTAACTGCAGTTTTGTGATAATAGCAATCGGGAAGAACCTCCTGATTAAGCTTAACAATTTCACCTGTGCTGCAAGCTTCTGCACGAAGAGCCTCAACCTGCTCGTCTGTGCCGTCGATCCAGACAATCTTGTCAGGCTTTACAAGCTCAACCTGCTTTTCAACCCATTCAAGAATGCTTTTGTTTTTTGTAAGTGCGTTCTGAAGCATAGTAAATTTTCCTTTCATTTTATATAAATTTAATTGTAGCCCAAAATTACTCCTTGTACTCCATACTACATTTTCTCATATATTATACTTGCTTTGCGCCTATTTTGCAATAGTCAGAATGTAAAATAATAATATTTTTAAATAATAAAGTTATGCAGTTTTGATATAGGTCGCATTTTTCACCGCCGTGCCGGAATTCATTTATCGTAAACCAACCTCGCAAGCAGCGCCGAACAGCCCTCGTAAATATCCCTGTACGCTACATCGAAGCGGTCGGAATACCACGGATCGGCGACATCTCCCCCTCGGTCGGTAAAATCCATCAGCTTGTGCACCTTACCCTCGGGGTCCTTGCCGAAAATTCTGCCGATGTTACGGATATTGTTACTGTCCATAGCAACGAAAAGGTCATACTTATCATAGTCGCTTTTCTTTAATTGCACAGCCCTCTTCCCCTCGCAGGAGATACCGTGCTTTTTAAGCTCCTCTCTTGCGGGCGGATAGACGGGATTACCGATATTGCCCCATATCTCCTCGGTGCTTGTAGCCGAGGAGCAGACGACAAACTCGCCCTCTCTCCCCTGCCTTCTGATTAAGTCTCTGAAAATAAACTCCGCCATCGGTGAACGGCAGATATTACCGTGGCAGACAAACATAATTCTCATCATTGTACTTCTCCTTGCATTATATTTCCGCCCTTAATTATACTGTTTTTTACTGACAATGCAAGTCTTACCGCACAACAAAGCCCTCCCGCTCAACTGAGTGGGAGGACTTAAAAAATCATTTTTACTTTACCGTAACCGTCGCCACCTTGTATCCGCCGAAGATATTTCCGCCGCCTGTTTTTATACCCGCACGGACCGCAAAGGTATATTTAGTACCCGACTTGAGGTTATTGAAGCTCATGCTCCTCGTACCTGCACCAACAACCTTATAAAGCTTATATGCTCCGTTGCCCGTCTTGTAATAAATCTGATAGCCGTCGGCACCGTTTACTGCATTCCACGAAAGGCTCAGCTTACCCTTTGAGGGAGAGCTGACCTTCGCCGTTACGGTTGCGGGATTTGTTGCCGTCATAAACTGTGTATAATCACTCCATACAACCGTGTTGCCGATTTTTATATAGGGTCGCACGGCAAAGGTATATTTTGCACCCGCCTTGAGACCGCTAAAGCTATGGCTTGTTGCCGCGGTTGTACTAACGGCTACCTTCCATATGTTACCGGACTTGTAGTAAATCCTGTAGCCCGTTGCACCGGGACACTTTGTCCAGGTGAGCTTTATTGTGCTGTTGCTCTGAGTTGCGGTAACCTTTGAGGGCTTTACCGCCTGAGTTGAGGTATCAATAACTGTGTAATCGCTCCACACAAGGCCGCTGTTTGTCTGTATATAAGGTCGCACGGCATAGGTATACTTTGTTCCCGCCTTAAGCCCGCTGAAGGTGTGAGTCGTTGCTGAGGTTGTGCTGCTGGCGAAAGCCCAGTTGTTACCCGACTTCCGATAAATTGCGTAGCCCGTTGCGCCGGGACATGCTGTCCAGTTAAGTCTGATTGCGCTTGTATTCTGTGCCGAGGTAACCTTTGAGGGCTTTACCGCCTTTGTTGCGGTGTCAAGAGTGATATATTCAGGCGACCACAGCACAAAGGTACCGGAGCTTATATAAGCCTTCACGGCAAAGGTGTACTTTGTGCCCGTACTGAGTCCCGTCACCTTGTATGAGGTAGCGTTCAGAGTTTTTACGGTTTTCCATCCGTTTGCGTTTTTAACATAAAGTCTGTAGCCTGTAACACCGCTTATCTGCGACCATGACACGGTTATTGTGTTTGCGGTCTGTGATGCGGCAATATTCTTTGGGGCATACATTGACTCGGGTCGGAAGCGGTAATAAACGGCGACGCCCTCAAAACCCGTGTTTTTATTCTTGGCGAGAAGCTTCTCCCATGCTTCCTTCGTACCGGTATAGAGGACTATTTCGATGTTTTTGCACTCTCCGAAGCCACATTCTCCGACCCCCAGCATCTCAGGATACATATAAACTGTTTTCAGGCCTATACAATATTCAAAGGCACTCATGCCAATGTCCTTTACATTCTTTTTAAGCTCAAGCTTTGTAATTAAAGAGCAACTGAAGAAAGCAAAATCTCCGATTTTTTCAAGACTCTCAGGCAACGTAAAATCCTTAAGATTCCAGCAGGAGGCGAATGCACTCGTGCCTATTTCTTTAAGCGTTGACGGGAACTTTACGGTTTCAAGGCTTTCAATATTAAAAAACGCATTGCATGCCACTCGGGTTACACCCTCGGGAATAACAAGATTCTTTACAATTTTACCATCTATATAAATATTATCCGCACATCTCGCAGGGCTTGAATACTGCCCGTCATAAGGATCTTCGGGATATTCTACAGAAAGGTAGGTGACAAGGTCATTTACATATACATCCTTAATTGCAAAGGAATCATCAAAAGCAAAGCTGCCTATTTTCTTGACACCTGAGTTAAAGGTAACCGCCGTAAGCTTGGGGCAAGCCTTAAAAGCATAACTGTCAATGCTCATAATGGGTGCCGTACCGACCACATCGCCAAAGGTAACGCTTTCAAGAGCACTGCATTTGGAAAACGCAAATTTTCCTACCTCCTTAACCGTTGAAGGAATAATAACGGAGGTAATACCCGAATTATAGAAAGCCTCAACACCTATTTCCTCAAGCCCGCTGTACATAACAACCTCCTTGAGGTTGCTTCGACCCCGAAAAGCCCCGTCACCGATTGACTTTACACCGTAACCGAGAGTAACCTTTTCTATCGACATGCAGTTTCTGAAATGTGAAGAAGTAAGATTAAATACAGGATTGATTTTTTGAGTAAGGCTACCTATAACAACCTCCTTGAGTCCGCTGTTCATAAATGAGTCAATACCAATGCCTGTCGTTGCGGGAATTGTTATCTTTTTCAGACTTTTACAATTTTGGAATGCAAAATCAGGAATTCTTTTCACGCTTTCAGGGATAACAATTTCCTCGGGTTGTTTGCCTCCAATATAAAGCGTTGCACCGCATCTCATCGGATTACAGTAAGCAGGAAAAAGTGAAAAATCCACGCTTACGCTAAACCAATCCTCAATGGTTTTTGCATGTATTTCCATATCCTTACAAGCATTCGTAAAGGCAGACATACCGATTTCCAACGGACTTCCCGTAATTTCAAAGGTTTTAAGGTAACCGTAGCCCGAAAAAGCATAAGGCTTTATTTTGCTTACACTCTCAGGCACACGGAGATTTTCAAGAAGCACTCCGTCAATATAAAGCTTTGCTCCGTTTGAAAGCGGGTTTGCACTTCCTGAGCCGAAGTCTATATTGAGCCACGCCTCAAGCGACGGTACATAAACGCTTTCAATATTGGTACAGCCCGCAAAGGCATTTTCACCGATGCTTGTAATATTACCGTGCAAAGTAACGCTTTTTATCCCTTTGCAGTCGGCAAAGGCGTTAGCAGGAATTGATGTAAGCGTTTCATCGATAACGAGGTTTTCAATGCTTTTACCCGCAATATAGAGATTTTCTGCAACATTCATCGGATTTGCCGTATCGTCGGCAAATTTCAGATTAAACCAGGTACTCATAGAGTCAACATAAACATTCTTAAGATTATCACAGTCTGTAAAGCAGTTGGCGCCTATTGACTTAAGACCGCTTCCTATTGTTATACTTTCAAGCTTATCATAATTTTTAAAGCACACCGCAGGAAGACTTTCTGTTCCCTCGGGAACAACAAAATCCACAACAGGCTCATTGTCAATATAAATTACTTCGAGGCTTGCGTCTGCATTCAATCTGCATATCTTTGACCACGTTGTAAAATCGGGAACATAAACATATTTCAGATTCGTACAGCCAAGGAAGGCACTTGAGCCGATATCTGTTATACCCTTATGCAGAGTAACACTCCTGAGTGACTTTACATTCCAGAAAGCG
This sequence comes from Acutalibacteraceae bacterium, assembly GCA_045658745.1. Taxonomy (GTDB): domain Bacteria; phylum Bacillota; class Clostridia; order Oscillospirales; family Acutalibacteraceae; genus UBA6857. The sequence goes on from JAZOVO010000070.1 coordinate 7,711, forward strand.
AGGTCGGGTATATCTGTTATGGTTTCGGGAATTACGAGGTCAACGGGAGGCTCACCGCCGATACTGAAATTTTTTGCACAGCCTAACGGAATACCTGTTGTTCCGAAATAATCATTGAGTGTTGCATTCTTGCGGCAGATATCAAACCAGACCTCAAGGCTGTCTACATAAACATTCTCAAGTCCAGATTCACTGAACGCGCCTACACCGATGTATTCTATTCCCGCAGGCAGAGTTATACTCTTAATCCCCTTGTAGCCATAGAATGCATAATCGGAAATTCTCGTTTCACCTTCAGGAATTACATAATCTATAACAGGCTCGCCGTCTATATAAAGACATTCAATATTCTTAAGAATACTGTCGCCATACTGATCAAAATCACGGCTCATCCATGTGTCGTAGGAATCAACATACATCGACTTCAGGTTTGTACACCCGCTTGCCCAGTTCATTTCAAACACCAGCTTGGGGTTTGAAAAGCTCACGCTTTCAAGCTTTTCATAATTATAAAAGGCCCTGCTCGGCATTTTGTCGATATTATCAGGTATAACAAGATTTACAACAGGCTCATTGTCTATATAAATTGTATCAAAATCAGTTAACAGACAAATATCCGCAGACAAGCGCAGCCAGGTTTCAAGATCCGGAACATAGACTTTCTTTAAATTGTTTGAGAAGGTAAAGGCACCCTGATCCGCCTTAATAAATTTTTTATGAAAGCTTACGCTTTCTATTGAATCGAAAAACTTAAACGCTCCGTAGGGCAATTCGGTAACCGATTCAGGTATCACAAGGTCAACCAGCAATTCACCGTTAATGTAAAGATTAGTATTTCTGCCGATATATACGGTAAAATCGCACTGAGAATTTGCAATCAGATTTACCCACGCCTCAACGCTGTCCACATATACGTTTCCGTGAATCGCCTGCTGTCCTATCCGCTTCAGACTTGAGGGCAGTCTTATGCTTTTAATTGAATCTCCGCCTACAAACGCATAATTTTTAATCTCGGTAACGCCCTCGGGAATAACAATATCCTCAAGCAGACTGTCACCCAGATAAATATTCTTTGTTCTGTACATAGGATTAGCCATACCGTCAACAAAGTCAATCTTAAGCCACGCCTGAAGATCGCTTATTCGGACGGCATCGAACATACCGTCAAAAGCATAGCTTCCGATTTTCCTCAAGGTTTTCGGCAGTGTTATGTCTTTAAGGTACGTACAATCCCTGAATGCGTTATCTGCAATCTCAACAACAGGATATCCCGATATAGTTTCAGGAATAACAAGCTTTTCAATCTTAAGCGTTTTACAGCCGTCAATAACAACGCTTTTGTTATTGATGCTGTAATAAAAGGACTTTTCAGGCGTTGCCGTCGCCGCCGAAACCGAAAGTGCAAACGTCACCATCAGCATAAGCACAAAAGCAAAGCTGAACAAATACTTAATTCTCTTCATATTAATCTCCTCCTTTAATTACTTGTTATTAGGCAGCATTGCAACGGATACAAACATTCCGTCAATGTAATCGCTCTTAACCGTACCGCCGTAGCTTTCTGCAGTTTTTGTTATATTCTTCACTCCGTAGCCGTGCAGACCCGTAGGGTCATTCTTTGTACTCACAAGCTCCCTTTTACTGTTGAATGGATTATCACGGCAGGTGTTCGTAACCCTGAAGAACACAAATGACTCCTTCTGCCATATTTCAACCTCGATGCTTTTCTCCTCATTTTCAGAAAGCCTTGCACAAGCCTCAAGAGCATTGTCAAGCTGATTTGCAAGCACGGCGCATATATCAACCGAGGACAGATACAACTCCGAGGAAAGCATAACCCTGTGGCTGAAGCTTATGCCGAGTCTTTTTGCCTCAGCAAATTTACAGTTGATTATTGAATCTATTGCTCTGTTACCGCAATGTGAATACTGTGCATTTTCGTAGGAGACCTGCAAAAGCTCGTTCACATACTGCTTTGCATTCTCATCCCTTTCAAGCATACCTCTCAACGTCAGAAGATGGTTTTTGAAATCGTGCACCTGCTGACGGATTGTGTTATGGGACGCCTCAAGCTCAAGAAAATTCTTCTCCATCATTGAGTTGGTCATCGCCATAAGCTCAGCCTCCCGCTTTTCCTTTTCATAGCCCGTTTTTACCGTAACGGCAAAAACCGTTGCAATCAGCGACACTGCGGTGAAGAGTATTGAAAAAAAGGAAGCCATCTGCACCGCCACAACGGACTCGTCCATAATGATTCCCGCAAAACCGTACATTATCAGATAAGCACCGAAGGATATTGCAAAAATCAGAGACAGATATTTTCTGCCGAGTGTAGCAAAAAGCGGATAAAGCCTCCACAAAAGGCAAAAGACAATAAGCTTTATTACATCAGCGGCAACAAGCAAGGCTGTAAAGGCATTTTCACCTGCATCAAGCTTTTCCGAGGCAAGCATAGAGCCGTAGGTCAGCACATAATCAAGCGCGTGAAGGAAAAACCACGTTGTCACAACCGACGTGCACCTGAGAAGCGTATTCCCCCTTGCAAACAGGAAATTAACCGCAAGGGAATATCCCACACCGAAAAGCAGTACAAGACCCGTATATGCCGTAAGTCCACTCATATATGTAACAAGCAAGGTATAAAGGAAGGCGAAGGCAGTCACCAAGGCAAGGTGTCTGACGTTTTTATGCTTTTTGCCGCACATTGCGGCAGGTACGGCAAGCACAATAAAGCCTTCGGCAAAAACTGAAAGCAAATCAAGCACTTTATAAAGCAGTTCCATTCTCATCACCCCGTTTTACAGGCTCCAATATTCAAGCAAAAATTTCTTAACCGACTGAAGACATCTTCGGCTTATTTGCAAAACCTTTCCGTTCTTCATTTTCAGCTCATATCCCGAAAGCTGAGAAATGTAATCCACATTGACAAAGCAGCCTCGGTCAATAAACAGAAATCTGTTATCGTCAAGCGTGTTATAAAACTCAGTTATTCCCCTGTTATCGGTAATCTCCCCGTGAGAATCCGTAATAATAACGAGCTGACGTGAAAGCCTACTGACGCACACAATATCACGGTAAGGCACGCGCCAGCACTCATTGTACCGACGTATTGTCACAACCTTGTCGTCGGGCTTTTTCAACTGCAGGACGGCACAGTCGAGAGCCTCCTCAAGGTCTCTTTCAATATTCACCTTAATCAGATATCTGAGCGCTCTCGATTTATAACCCATAGCCGCCTGACTCTCCATAGAGGTAAGGAAAATTATAACGGCGGATTCCGTATATTTTCTTATCTCGTCGGCAAGCTCAAAGCCGCTTTTATCCGGCATCGAAACATCGAGAATGTATATGTCGGCAAGTCTGTTATCCTGAAGCTCATATAAAAGCTTTTCGGGTCTGTCAAAAGAAGCAACCTCAAGCCTCGTATGCCTTTTCTGCTCATATTTTTCAAGCTCTCTTCTGAGAACCTCAATATCCTGATTACTGTCATCACAAATGTTTATATGTATCATAAAAACAACCTCTGAGCGTAATTACACTTTTCTTCAAATACATAATACCACAGCAAAATATATAATTCAATTGTTTGTCTTATTGGTAGATATTGGCTGTCTTTTCGGCAGAAGGCTTGCACAACAAAGCCCTCCCGCTCAACTGAACGGGAGGGCCTGATGCCTTAAAGGCGTTATTCTGTTGCTTTAAGCTTTAAGCTTAATAGTGCACTGCACCGCAGGAACAGGACTTGCTGATTTTGAACAGTTTCCAGAAGAAGCGCACAATCTTATAGATGAACTTCATAAATGCGCCTTCCTTATGGCAAATACATCCGCAGACCTTATTGTTGTCGGGATCAACGTACTTGCCGTTGCAGTTATCGCACAGCTCGTCGCCGTTCTTGTCGGTGTGACCGAGAGCAGGTATTGTTTCACTCTTAACGGTTTCGCTGCAGGTTGTGCAGTAGTAAGAGTAAACGCCGCTAAATTCGCAGGTGGCTTCAACAACGCAAACCTCAACGATTGTATGAGGAGCCTTCTGATTTGCGGGATCCTCAACCTCCTTGCGCTCATCGCAGAACTTGCACTTGTAAACTGAAACCTTACCCTTGATGCAGGTTGCGGGAATTACGTGAACGGGAGCTGCACCGTACTGGTGGTCAGTCTTGGGAATAATCTCATCCTCACTGATTGTAGTACCGCAAACCTCACATACTACCTTACCCTTGCTGCCGGTGCTTACGCATGTAGCGGGAACATCACCGATGGTGATTTCCTTATGCTCGCCGGTTGCGGGAATTGTCTGCTGAGAAACGGTTACCGTACCGCAGACTGTACACTTCTTACCTTCGGTGAGACCTGCATCCTTACAGGTTGCAGCCTTACCGGGAAGAATTTCTTCGGTGTGACCCTGTGAGGGAATCGTTTCTGTATAAGCATGATTTGTATCATTCTTACAGGTGTAGGTCTTGTAACCGTCTTCTGTACAGGTTGCATCTTCAGATGCTGTAAGCTCGTACTTATGGCCAAGAGCATCAACATAGGTGTCAACCTTAGTGTCACCGCAGCCTGAGCAGGTATGTGTTGTATAGGCCTGAAGGTCACATGTGGGAGCGGTTACAACTGAGGTGTAGGTGTGATCCTTTACAGGAATCTCTGTGCCGTCTGCAATCTTTGTGTTACAGCCAAGGCAATATGTATCGCCTGTGTAACCTGTTTCGTGACAGTTTGCTGCTACTGCATCGCGTACTTCTGTTTCACCGTCGTGGTTTGCTGCATCAACAAGTGTTTCTGTACCGTCTGCAATCTTTGTGTTACAGCCAAGGCAATATGTATCGCCTGTGTAACCTGTTTCGTGACAGTTTGCTGCTACTGCATCACGTACTTCTGTTTCACCGTCGTGATTTTTTGCATCAACAGGAATCACTCTTGTAGTTGTATAATCGCAAGCTTCATATTCATCGGAAGCTTGATGATTGCACTTCTGATTCATGATACCGGTTGCAATACAAGTAGCGTATGTTGCTACGGTAGTATCACCAAGATCATGTGAAGTTCTCTTGGAAATTGAAGCTGTTACAAAGTGATCACAAACTGAACAATCCTGTTTCTTCGTACCGATTTTTGTACAGCTTGCCTTTGTTTCTACTTTCCAGACGCCCATATCGTGAGCTGCTGAAGTGAATGTTGCTATAACAGTAAGATCTGATGTAACACTTGTAAATGTCTCATTCCATCCGTTGAAGGTGTAATGATAAGTATTATCATAAGCCTTTGTGGGAGTTACAGAGGGAGCAGTTGCTGATTTACCGCTGATAACAGTCTGTGTGCTTACTGTTGTTCCTTCAACAACAAATGTTACTGTATAGGTTTTGAGTGCGTCATCGTACTTATTGAATATTTCAACAAGAGCACTGGTCTTGGGATCAATTTTGTCTGCCTTTTCTGTTGAGATAAGATTATCAGCAACCTCATTATCTTCAAGAGCCTTATTGATTGCAACCCTTGCCTCATCAGTAATATCTGTCTTAAGAAGTTCTTCAAGATTCTTTACTGCTGCGTTGTATTCATCATAGCTTGCTCTTTCAACGTAATCCTTAGTTGTATGGCTCGGGTCGTTACCGCAAGTGTATGTGTAGTAACCCTGTGACCACTTACCTGTTGTCTCGTCATATACGGGACGGGTGAGGTTGTACTCTGTCTTGGTCTCGTCGTAGTCGTGACCGAGCGCGTCACCGTAAGAGGTGCTACAGATTGAACATACTGCTGCATTCAGGCAGTCTGCCACACCGCCGGAGCAAGCGCCTGTCACTGTCTTACCGCATTCACAAGTACCTGTATGTGATTTCTTGTCACTGTTCTGCTCATACTCATAGCTATGTGCTGTTGCAGTATAAGTTGCAGTATAGGTTACATCCTCACTGACGCGAAGACCTGTTGTGTCAGGATTAATTACGGTTCCGTCTGCTCTCTTCCAGCCTGCAAAGGTGTAATGATTGTTATCATCATAAGACTTTGTGGGCTTTGACGGATATTCAATAGACGCGCCGTATTCAAGAGTTTCTGACTGAAGATCTGTTCCGTTTTCATCAACAAATTTAACAGTATATTTGTTAACGGTTGAATCAAACTGTGCTGTGTAAGTTGCGTCGCCTGTTACTTCTACAACCTTGGGTGACCAGCCTGCAAAGGTGTAAGTGTATTCTGCAGTTGCTGCCTTTGTGGGTGTTGCACCTTCATAAGCAGGAGTTTTACCGTATGCAACCTTCTCTGTTTTGAGTGTGTCGCCGTTGCCGTCCACCCACGTAATTGTGTACTTATTAACAGTCCACTGTGCTGTGATTGTTACATTCTCAGCGGGCATTGTTGTGGGTACTTTCTTATCCCAACCTGCGAAGGTGTAACCTGTCTTGGTGGGTGCTGCAGGTGCTGTGATAGCTGTGCCGTAATTCTGAGTAATAGCATCAACAGCTGAGCCGCCGTCTGTATTGAAGGTGATTGTGTACTGATTAATCTTCCACTGTGCTGTGATTGTTACATTCTCAGCGGGCATTGTTTCGGGAATTTCAACATCCCAACCTGCGAAGGTGTAGCCTGTCTTGGTGGGTGCTGCAGGCACTGTGATAGCTGAGTTGTAATCACCTGTGATAGGTGCTACTTCTGTGCCACCTGCTGTATCGAAGGTGATTGTGTACTGATTAATAGTCCACTTTGCTGTGATTGTTACATTCTCAGCGGGCATTGTTTCAGGAATTGCCTTATCCCA
>JAZOVO010000071.1:0-18790 GCA_045658745.1 Acutalibacteraceae bacterium
CAAACGCCCTTTAAGGGGCGGCAAAAGTGGCAAAGGCAATAGGCTTGAACAAAAGTGAAAGCCAGCGTCTTTAGGCGCTGGCCGGTAACTGCCCCTTTTAGGGGCGAGCAAACCACCCGTTTGACGGGTGGTTATGATTTATACCAAGAGGCTCTGACTCTTGACTTTGCAAGCTTTTGTAAAAGCTTGCGGGAAACTTTTATTGTTCTTTTCTTATAGCTATTTGCTGTTCAAGCTTTTCCGCATCAACCTCAGTAATCTTCTCGCTTTTCGGAATAAGCGTATAAACCGCCATTGCAACCGTTGCCGCTGCAGCAACGAATTTTACAAGCTTGATGTATCTTTTGATTTTTTTGATATCGTCCTTCATTTAATTTTCTCCTTTTTATCAATCGTCAAGAGTAACGGTGTAGCCGCATTCTTTAAAATAGCGCATAAGAAAGCTTTTGTTTCTGCCCTTTGCAAGCCATAGAGTCGAAACCTTTCCTGTTTTAAGTATTTCCTCAAGCAGCTCCTTGTTGCCGTTCACCCAGGATTTATATTCAATATCGGGCATAAAAATTACGTTGCCGCCTTTTTCACCCATAAACTCACTCCTTCGGACTTTTCTTAGAGTATTGTCACTTAACATTATATTATATACAGACAGAAAATATCAATAGCAAAAGTAAAATAAAAAGAAAAAAACCACAGCTTATGCTGTGGTCATTGTGTCGGCATCGCCTTATCTTCCCGGGCCGCTTCCAGCCAAGTATTGTCAGCACTGATGAGCTTAACTTCTGTGTTCGGGATGGGAACAGGTGGACCCTCATCGCTAAAAACACCGACTCGTGTGTGGGTTTCTTTCCACTCAACGAACGATATTATATAACAAAGAAATCCGTTTGTCAATACTTTTTTGAAAGTTTTTTTGATTTTTTTTTAAAATCAGGGGCGACGGTTTGTCGCCCGTATTTTATTCCTCTGTTTCCCTTGTTTTTCTCTTGTACAGCACAAAGCAGACAACGGCATCGGCTATGCAGAATAATACGACCGCCACGGGGATATTGTCCTCAACGGCATTGAGCATTTCCTTCTGTCTTATCTCTGCCTCGAAGGTGATAACCTGAAAGATTCCCTCGTCCTCAAGGTAGGTACAGTCGCTGACCTCGTTATTGAGCCATTTGAAGGTAATAAGCTCACCGTTACAGTAGCCCAGCACGCTTTCTCCCACATTCTCTGCGGCAAAATCCGATGAAATCTGTCCTGCGCCTACGGGTGAGTCAACCGCAGGCTCGTTGCCCGGGACGGGCATTGTGGGCGGATGGGTGCTTGCTGAAACGCCTTCAACCATATAGGCGTTGTCGGGCTTTGCCTTAGGCGTTTCCATATAAGCTATAAATTCCGCTGATGTGTCGAAGTATATTGCTTCAAGAGAGGGGTAATATGCCTCTCTGAAAATAAGCAGTGAGCCTGAAACGATGGCCGCTGATAGGATAAAAGCACTTATATATCTTATCTTGAAAAGCTTCTTTATCCTTGTTTTGAGTATGCCTTTTTTTGAAAGTAAGACTGTGAGTAACAGTCTTGCCACAGCAAGGAAAATAAGCACTGCAAGCACATTTGCCCATAATGGCAGAATGTCAATCCCCACAAGTGGAACGGGTAAAATGCAGAGAATAAGAGAAATATTATTATAGCTGAAGGCATTTGCCTTATAAATATATTCCTTTTCCTTTTCGTCAGCACCGTCACGGGGCTTAAGCTCCTTTGAAAAATAATATCTTGCGCCGATTGTAAAGCCGAGGGAAATTGCAATAGTCCAGAGTGAGCCGAAAAGGGCAAGGATACCCGGCATAAACATAAAATTGACATAGGTGCCGAAGGATGCACCCGTTGCGGTTGAAAAGCCGACGCTTGTAAGCACCACAAGGGAAATCACCGTGCCGATAAGGCTGAGAATGCGGAATACCTTGTATCTTTCTCTGATGTCACCGTTGGTGTTTTCCTTTATTTTATTGACGGTTTTCGTTGCGTATTGCTCGGCTTTATCGATAAAGCTTTCGCTTGTCTGGCTATATTGTGGCGGGGTCTGCACGGGCTTCTTTTCGCCCTGCAAAAGCTCGTCAACAGTTACGCCGAGAGTCTTGGAGAGCAAGGGGAGAAGAGTTATATCAGGTGAAGTTTCGTCACATTCCCAATGGCTTACGGTTTTGTCTGAAACATTTAAAAGCTCGGCAAGCTGCTTTTGTGTCAGTCCTTTTTCTTTTCTTAAAAGAGCAATAAAGGCTCCTAAGGTTTTCTTTTCCATATTTTTTACCGCCTTTCTTCCGGGTTCGGCTTAATTGTACCGAAACGGCATAATTATGTCCACCCGAGAAATGTAGAAACCACTCTCAATTTGCGAGAGTGGTCGTAATTGCAGTAAAGCTCTGAAAATTACAGATCTAACTGCAGCTCCACGGGGCAGTGGTCAGAGCCGAAAATTTCGGGATGAATCTTTGAATCGATAATCTTTTCTTTTATATCGCTTGATACAACAAAGTAGTCAATACGCCAGCCTGCGTTCTTCTCTCTTGCCTTGAAGCGGTAGCTCCACCAGGAGTAAGCGCCTTCAAGGTCGGGATAAAGATAACGGAAGGAATCGGTAAAGCCTGCTTCAAGAAGATGTGAAAACTTTTCACGTTCTTCATCGGAGAAGCCTGCATTACCTCTGTTTGATTTCGGATTTTTAAGGTCAATCTCATTGTGAGCAACATTAAGGTCGCCGCAAACAATCACGGGCTTTGTTTTATTAAGCGAAACGAGATATTCCCTGAAGCAGTCTTCCCAGTCCATACGGTAGTTAAGTCTTTTTAGTCCGTCCTGAGCGTTGGGGGTGTAGCAGGTTATAAAGTAGAACTTTTCAAATTCGAGGGTTATGAGTCTGCCCTCGGTGTCGTGGCGGGGGATATCCATACCGTAAAAAACGCTTACGGGTTCCTCTTTTGTGAAAACAGCCGTACCTGAGTAGCCCTTCTTTTCGGCGTAGTTCCAATACTGGTGATATCCGGGGAGGTCAAGCTCAAGCTGACCTTCCTGCATTTTTGTTTCCTGCAGGCAGAAAATATCTGCGTCAAGTGCGTTGAAGGAATCAATAAAGCCCTTTGTCACACAGGCTCTTATTCCGTTTACATTCCATGAAATCATTTTTATCATACACGAAAACCTCTCTCTGTCGTAATGCCTTCTGTAAATATAAATTAGAATAACATATTTTGTAAACTTTTTCAACATTATGTGCTTATGTTGTTGACAGTCGGGACGTTTTACTTTATAATGGCTTTACGTATCGGACTTTTGATACATATATTGTATTATTATTATATATATAATATAAATCTCAAGCAGTTAATTATCCGATTTGGTTATATAAAGAATTTTTGAAATGAGGTATTTTACTATGAAGAAAAGGATTATTGCATTGGTAATGTGTGCTCTGGTGGCGGTGTCAGCCGTGCCGGTAACGCCTGTTGCCGACTTATTCAGCGTGGAGGCAGCCGCGATCAATATTGATACTCTTGACCGCGTTTACAAATCTGCCCCTGCGGAGGAAAACTGGGGCGATTATATGAACATCTCTTCAATGAAGGGATTTTATAACTATGCCGCAGCTATCCTCAAAAATCCTTCAGCCTACACTCAGGAGGAGATTGATGAGTGTGCTGAGGATCTTCAGGCAGCCATCGAGGGACTTCAGCCCTATGCAACTGGCATCAGCCTTAACAAGACTGCCCTTGAGCTTGAGGTAGGCAAGAGTGAGACTCTTGTTCCGACACTTTCTCCCGCAAAGGCAGGCGGTACGGTAACCTGGACCTCATCTGACTCAGAGCACGTTGCTGTCAGCGCGAACGGTACTGTTTCCGTTCTCGGTTATACCTCCTCTGCAGTTGAAATCTGTGCTTCAGTAGTCGGCAGAGACGGCGCGGTTTATAAGACAAGCTGCTTTGTAAAAACAGAAAATCCCATTGCGGGTGTAACTCTTTCTTCAAATAACCTCATTCTTTATACAAGCGCAACGAAAAAGCTTACGGCAACACTCAAGGGTCTTGACACAACCGAGAGACCTACGGGCACATCCTTCTTTACATGGGACAGCAGTAATCCCTCTGTTGCCGATGTTGACGAGCAGGGCAACGTTGTTGCAAAGGGTGAGGGTACCTGTACAATCACTCTTACCGTAAGTGACGCCGCAGGCAGACGCTTCAGCGATACCTGCTCTGTAACAGTAAACAAGCTTACTCCTGTTTCATCGCTCAGGCTTTCAGGCTCAAGCAAGCTTGTTATGACAAGCGGCACATCAGAAAAGGTTCAGGTTTTTGTCCTTCCCGAAAACGCAAGCATCAAAACACTTAAGTGGGCAACCTCCGACAGAGATGTAGTTGCCGTTTCAGATATCACCGTTTCCGAAAGCGGAATTGCTTCTGCAAAGCTTACTGCAGGTAAGGAGGGCACGGCAAAAATACTTTACGGCACAACCGACGGTTCCGAAATCAACGGAAGCATTGACGTTGAGGTAAGACCTCTTATTTCCGAGCTTAAGCTTTCAGCTACAAGCAAGTCAATCACCGTTGACTCACAGGGTGAAAAAATCGGCGTAACAATTCTTCCCTCCAACGCAGGCAATCAGGTGCTTAACTGGTTCTCAACCGACGATTCCGTTTGTGCAGTTGACTATAACGGTGTTCTTTATCCGAAATCAACCGGCGAATGCTATATCAAGGTTTCTACTACTGACGGCAGCGACATTGTCGCAACCTGCAGAGTTGTTGTTTCGGCAAAGGCTAAAGAGGTTAAAATCAACCGTGCAACCGCCGAGGTTGAAAACGGCAGCTCAATCACTCTTTACGCTACCGTAACCACAACTGACGGCGAAACCCATGACGCAGTTGTATGGTCATCCTCTAACACCGATGTGGCAACCGTTGACCAGAACGGCGTTGTAAAGGCAAAGTATCCCGGTCAGGCTGCCATCAAGGCTACCGCCGCTGACGGCACAAACCTTTATGATATCTGTACCGTTACCGTTACACAGAAGATTACGGGTATTACACTTCCCGCTTCCGTAAAGATTGCAACGGGTACAACAAAGGTGCTCACTCCTGCGCTTGAGCCCTCATATGCAACAGAAACAAAGCTCACATGGACAACCAACAACCCCGCAGTTGCTACCGTAAGCGGTGAGGGTGTTGTTACCGCAGTAAATGTGGGTAATGCAACAATCACCTGTAAAAACAGTGACGGAAGCGCAGTCGCTACCTGTAAGGTAGAGGTTATTGTTCCCGCTTCAGGAATTACTCTCTCCTCCTCGGCAGAGGAAATCTGGACGGGTGACGTTGTGCTTCTCAAAGCAACCGTAACACCGCAGAATGCAACAGACAAAACCGTTACGTGGTCATCCAGCAATGAAAAGGTTGCAACCGTAAGTGCTGACGGTCTTGTTACCGCAGTTGCGGGCGGCACCTGCCTTATCACCGCAAAGAACAGCTCGGGCAATACGGCATCCTGCCGCATTGAGGTTATGGAGAGCTGTACGGGTATAGAGCTTGCCGAAAAGGTCAAGAGCATGTATATCGGTCAGGTTGACCGCATTACCGCAACGGTGCTTCCTGCAACGGCAACAAACAAGCAGGTTATCTGGTCCTCATCAAACAGTGCAGTTGCAACGGTCGGCAGCTCCACCGGTGAAATCAAGGCTCTTAAAACCGGTTCAACGGTAATCACCGCAACAACAGCCGACGGCGGCTTCAGCGCAAGCTGTACACTTACCGTTCACGGTAAGGTAAACGTTACGGGTGTTGCCTTCTCAACAAGTGCCGTTACGGTCAAGGTTGGTGTTATTGACCAGCTTGTAGCAATGGTTTCACCCTCAAACGCAAGTGAGCAGGGTGTTATATGGTCCTGCAGTAATACAAGCGTTGTAGCCTTCAATCAGAAGGGTCAGTTCAAGGGCCTTAAAGCAGGTACTGCAATTATTACCGCTAAAACCGTTGACGGCGGATATACCGCACAGTGTAAAATTACGGTTGTTCAGCCCGTTACGGGTATTAAAATAACCACAACAGACGTGAAGCTGGCTGTGGGTAAATCCAAGGCTCTTGTCTGGAATGTGTTCCCCTCAGATGCAACAAATCAGAAGATAAGCTGGACCTCCTCTGACGCAAGCGTTGCAGCCGTTGATCAGAACGGCGTTGTAACAGCCAAAAAGTCAGGTCTTACCGTTATCACCGCAACAACGGCTGACGGCGGCTTTACCTCTACCTGTAACTTTACTGTTTATGTTCCCGTTACCGGCGTTGAGGTAAATGCAACCTCAATCAAGGTGCCCAAGGGTGATACAAGACTTCTTTCTGCAATTATCAAGCCCTCGAATGCCACAAACAAGGCAGTTTCCTGGACATCAAGCAATACAGCAATTGTAAAGGTCAATGAGGCAGGTCAGATAACAGGTGTTTCCAAGGGCTCTGCAACGGTAACCTGTAAAACCGCTGACGGTGCCTTCAAGGCAAGCTGTACAGTGCTTGTTGTTCAGCTCGTTGAAAAGGTTACTATCGATGCTTCAACCGTAAGCCTTCAGGCGGGTAAGACAAAAACACTTACCGCGAAGGTTACTCCTTCAACGGCAACCTACCCCACAGTAAAATGGTCATCATCAAACACAAAGGTTGCAACCGTTGACTCAAAGGGTGTTGTAAAGGCGGTTGCGGGCGGCTCTGCAGTAATTACCGCAAAGTCTGCTGACGGCAATGCTCAGGCAACATGTAAGGTAAATGTAACACAGCCTGTATCGGGCGTTACTGTAACAAGCCCTTCAACCTATGTAAGAATCGGTAAGATTGTTGCTCTTAAGGCAACCGTTACACCTTCAACCGCAACTAATCAGAAGGTTACGTGGTCCTCTGCTGACACAAAGAAGGCAACCGTAAGTGCTGACGGTGTTGTTACCGGTATTTCTCAGGGCTATGTAAACATCACGGCAAAAACAGTTGACGGCGGAAAAACAGCGACCTATAAAATTCTTGTAGTAAAAAGCGTAACAGGTCTTAAGCTTGATAAGGCCTCAATTACAATAAATGAAGGTAAAGCAACTACTATCACTCCCACGGTTTCTCCCGCTGACGCAACGGTAAAAACCGTCAAGTGGTCAAGTGACAATAACGACGTTGCAACCGTTGACGCAGCCGGTAAGGTTACCGCAAAGAGTCAGGGTCATGCGACAATTACTGCAAAGACAAGTGACGGCGGCTTTATCGCAAAGTCAAGCGTGCTTGTTATCAAGCCCGTTACAAGCGTAACACTCAACAAGACCTCGGCTTATCTTAACCTTGGTGCATCAATGACGCTTGTTCCCAAGATCCTTCCTGCTGATGCAACTATTCAGTCGGTAACATGGACATCCTCAAATCCCTCTGTTGCAACTGTCAGCGCAACGGGTCTTGTAAAGGGTCTTAAAAAGGGTACAACAACAATTACCTGCCGCACAAATAACGGCGGAAAAACCGCAACCTGCACAATAGCAGTTGTAAAGCGCGTAACAGGTATTTCGCTCAACAAGTCCGACGAGATTCTTTATCTCGGCAAAACTCTTACGCTTGCAAGCACGGTTTATCCCGTAGATGCTTCCGTTAAGACCGTTACCTATCATTCTTCAAACAGCAGCGTTGCAACTGTCAGCGCAAGCGGCGTTGTAACCCCGCTTAATCTCGGTACGGTTAACATCACAGCGGTAACAAGTGACGGCTCATATAAGGCAACCTGTAAGGTTACCGTTAAAAAGGCACCTGAATCAATTAAGCTCGGTGTTTATTCGGCTACACTCAACGTGGGTCAGAGCGGAACGCTCAAATATGCAGTTTATCCCACGGACGCTACCAACAGAACGGCGACCTTCACCTCAAGCAATACTGCAGTAGCAAAGGTTGATGCAACAGGTAAGATTACCGCAGTTTCAAGAGGTACGGCGAACATAACTGCTGCAACCGAAAACGGTATCAAGGCGGTTTGTAAAATTACCGTAAATCAGCCCGTAACGGGAATTGAAATTGATCCCACGGCAGAGGTTTACACCGGCGAAAGGGTTACTCCTTACGTAAGTGTGCTTCCCCAGAATGCAAACAATCAGTCAGTCACATGGAAAACCTCCGACCCCTCAATTGCCAAGGTTTCTTCAACAGGTGAGGTAACCGGTATCAAGGCGGGTAAGGTTATCATTACTGCCGTAAGCCAGGAAAATAAAAACTTTACCGCAAGCTGCGAGGTTACAGTAAAGCAGCACGTAACCTCAGTAAGCTTCAACGAAAAGGAAGTATATATAAACAAGGGTGCCGAGGCAGACCTTGCATATACTGTTTATCCTGCAGACGCAACGGACAAGGAAGTTACCTTTGAAAGCTCCGACCCGACAATTGTAAGCGTTACCAACGAGGGTCACATCACCGCAAAGCTCGGAGGTCAGGCAGTTGTTACCGTTATTTCAAAGGACGGCGGCTTCAAGGGAACCTGCTATGTAAATGTTGTTGAGCCTGCAACGGGCGTAAGTCTTAACTATACCGAAAAGGAAATGTTTGTAACAGATACGCTTCAGCTTGTTGCAACCGTTTCTCCCTCAGACGCATATAACAAGCTTGTGAAGTGGTCATCAGATAACGCCGCAATCGCCTCTGTTGACTCTGAGGGCGTTGTAACTGCTCTTAAGTCAGGTACGGCAACAATCACCGCAACAACCGTTGACGGCGGATACACCGCTACCTGTGAGCTTACTCTCCTGCAGAGAGCAACTGCAATTGTCACAGACAGACCCGAGGTTAAAATCAACCGCGGAACAACCTGTCAGCTTTACGCTGAGGTGCTTCCCGAGGATTGCTATAATAAGGCGTTCAGGTGGACAAGTGCCGACGAAAGTATTGCAACAGTAACAGAGGACGGCTTTGTTGAGGGCATTGCTCCCGGCGTGGTAACTCTCACCTGCACAAGCCTTGAAAGCGGACTTTATGTAACGGTACAGCTTACCGTTCACGAGCCCGTGACAGACTTTAACCTTGTTGAAGAGGCTGAGGAGCTTTACACTCCGCTTACAAAGAAGCTTACAGCTGAAATTCTTCCCCTTAATGCAAGTGACAAATCAGTTACCTGGAAGTCCTCCGATGAGAGCGTTGCAACCGTAAGCGAGGACGGTACGGTAACGGCAGTCGGTAAGGGTGAGGCTATAATCACCGCAACAAGCAACGATTCAGGCATCAGCGATAGCTGCACCTTTACAGTCTTTACCGGTGTTGAGGAAATCATCACCGAAAAGGATGCTTACTCCTTCCACGAAAACACAACAATGAAGCTTGATTACGGCTTCAATCCCGAGGTCGTTGATGACCCGAGGGTTAAATTCGAAAGCAGCGACGAAAACGTGTTCACCGTAAGTGACGACGGCACATTGACGGGTATTGTTCTCGGTCAGGCTGAGCTTACAATCACATCACTTCAGAATGAAAACGTAAGCAGGACTGTAGCAATCAACATTACAAGAGCCGTAACCGATATCAGCCTTGACATCACCGATAAGGTGCTTTACACAGGCGACGAGCTTAAGCTTACAGAAACCGTCCTTCCCGCTGACGCTTCCGATAAATCCGTTATCTGGAGAAGCAGTAATGAGGATGCGGTAGCTGTTGATGAAAACGGTAACGTTACCGCGGTTGCAAGAGGCTTTGCAACAGTCACTGCAACAACCGTTGACGGCGGATTTGCAGCAAGCTGTGAAATTGAGGCAATTCAGCTTCCCGAGGAGATTGCTTCCTCTAAGGATAAGTATGTTGTGTTTATGGGTCAGCCCCTCACTCTCGACTTTGAGGTGCTTCCCGCTGATACAAACGATAAGACACTTGTCTGGTCAAGCTCCGATGAGGATGTTGCCCTTGTTGATGCTGACGGTACGGTTACTCCCGTAAGCACAGGCAAATGTGAGGTTACCGCAAGGTCAATCATTGACGGTGTAGAAAGAACAGTTGAAATCACCGTTATTCAGCTTGCCGAGGAAATTAAATTCTTCTGCCGTGTTGAAGACCTTGAAATCGGCGGTAAGGTGAGACTTTTTGCAACAATCCTCCCCGAAACAACAACGGACAAGAGCTTCAGATGGACCTCCTCCGATGAAAGCATTGCTACTGTTGATAAGTACGGTGTAGTTACTGCAGTTTCAAGCGGTACGGTACAAATCATTGCAACAAGCCTTGATGAAGGCGGAGTAAGCGGTGCAATAAAGGTAACTGTAAAATAATCATATAAGATCATCAGCCGCACAAGTGAACAACGCTTGGCGGCTGAATTTGAAAGGAAGATGAATTGCCTTGAGCAAAAGATTTCTTATTGTAGGTGCAGGCAGAAGCGGAATCTGCTCTGCTCAGCTTCTTGAGAGGCTCGGTGAGAATTACGTTATTTTTGACGGTAACAGAGAGCTTGACAAGGCTGCGGTGCTTGAAAAAATCGGCACGGACAGAGCCATTGAATTTATCCTCGGCGAGGCGGATGAAGCTTCACTCAAGGGTTTTGATGTCTGTGCGGTGTCGCCCGGTGTGCCCCTTGAAACGGATATAATGAAAAAGGTCATTGCCTGCGGTATTCCCGTATGGAGTGAAATCGAGCTTGCCTATCTCTACGATAAGGGTGAGGTAATCGGTATCACGGGTACAAACGGAAAGACCACAACGACCTCCCTCGTTTATGAAATTGTAAAGGCTTATAATGAAAATACATTACTTGTAGGCAATATCGAAATCCCCTACACAGGCAGAGTCTGCGACAGTGTAGAGGGCGGTGCAACTGTTGCGGAGATAAGCTCATTTCAGCTTGAAACAATGCTTACCTTCAAGCCGAGAGTAAGTGCAATCCTCAATATTACTCCCGACCACCTTGACCGACACAAGACAATGGAAAACTACGCCGATGTTAAAAAGAGCATAGCAAAAAATCAGGACGAAAACGATTTCTGCGTGCTTAACTACGATGATGCCGTGCTTCGCGCCTTCGGTGATGAGTGTAAATGTAAGGTAGTATATTTCTCCTCAAGGGAAAAGCTTAATGACGGTCTTTACTACGCTGACGGAAAAATATATATTGCAAAAGGCGGCGAAAGTGAGCTTTTTGTTGACACCTGGGAGGTCAACCTTGTAGGTGTACATAATTTTGAAAACATAATGGCTGCCGTAGGTATCACAATGAGCTTCGGCGTGCCCCGTGATATTATCCGTGAGGTTGTTAAAAAATTCGTTGCCGTTGAGCACAGAATCGAGTATGTTGCAACGGTTAATGGCGTAAAATATTATAACGATTCCAAGGGCACAAACACCGCTGCGGCAATCAAGGCTATTGATGCTATGCCGTCGGCTACGGTGCTTATAGCGGGCGGATATGACAAAAACAGCGAGTATGACGAGTGGGTGAGCCGTTTCCCCGGTAAGGTGAGAAGGCTTGTGCTTATCGGTCAGACAAGAGAGAAGATTGCCGCCGCTTGCGATAAAATCGGCTTTTCGGATTATATCTTTGCTGAAAGCCTTGAGGAAGCTGTAAAGCTTTGCAAGGAAGCAGCAAAGGAAGGGGACTGCTGTCTGCTTTCTCCTGCCTGCGCAAGCTGGGGTATGTTTAAAAATTATCAGCAGCGCGGAGATATGTTCAAGGCTTTTGTCCGCGGTGAATGAAAAAAGAATAAAAACACGGTGAAGCTTTAACTCAAGCTTCACCGTGTTTTTGTGTTTCAAGGCAAGTGCAACCTGCGGTTGCTAAAGTTTAAGGTATAATTGATAGACAAAAAGGGTGCGCCATGCTAAAATAAAGCCATGAAAGGAGCTGATTTTTAATGCTCAGCATCGGTAAAAGAATATATGAATTAAGGAGCAAAAATGGTATGTCTCAGGGTGACCTTGCTGATAAGCTTGATGTGTCCCGTCAGACGATTTCGAAATGGGAAAACGGAATGTGCTTGCCCGAGACCGAAAAGCTTATTCAGTTAAGCAGCATATTTTCTGTTTCAACAGACTTTATTTTAAAGGGTGAGGAAAAGTCCTCTGAACCCGTATATGTATATGTAAAAAGTGAGGAGAGCAACACATCTGCTTACAACGAGCAGATAGTACGTAAATATATCGGAATTGTTCTTGCGGTTGTTTTTACACTTGTTTCGGCTGTACTGCTTCTTATGGGCGGCTCCTTCACCGCTGTTCTGCCGGGTGCCGTGGTGCTTTTGGGTATACTCTTTGCAAAAAATGCGAAGCATCCCTGGCTTATAACCTTCTGGGCGTTTTACATTTGTGTGCTTGTGATTGCGCCCTTTGTTTCAAGAATAAGTCTGCTGATGATTTTTGACCCCATAATTTATACAAAAGGCTACGAATTACATTTTGCCTGGGGCTGGGGTCTGTGGCTTGTGCTTGCGTCACTTGTACTTGCCACGGTAAAGGCAAAAAAATCAAGTAACAGAAAATAAAATCAAAGCGTTGCAGTAAATTTAACTGCAACGCTTCTTTCATTTAAAGTTATTTCTTGTTTTTCTCTTTTTCTTTGGCTCTTTTATCATTTATAATCTGCATATGCTCGGCGGTGATAAGCTCAACGCCGTTTTCTTTTGCCCAGTCAACACAGCCCTTTAAAACAAGAGGAAGGAAAACACGGGGTACGGCAAGCACGGTTTCGAGTGCGTCATCGGTGAACTTAATTTTGTCGTCGGCTCTGTCTGCGGCATAGCGTACAGATTCAATGGAAGCTTTACGCATCTGTAAAAGCTCTGCCTTCATTCTTGTTTTTCTGTGGAACCAGAAGTTTTTACTGTCGCGGTAGCCGTAGTCAACAGGAAGGGGAGGAAAGTCCTTTGCTTTAACGCCGTTTATGATTGCATCGCTGTACTTTTTCTTCATAAGAATTTTGTCTACGCGGAGGATGAAGTGTGCACCGAATTTGCTTGTGATACCGTTGAAATCGTGGTAGGGGCCCTCGTAGCCGTTGAGCTCACCTGCTTCGTCTTTGTCGGCTCCGTCAAGCTCACGCATCCAGGTGCATTCGATTGCCTGGATTGCATCGGTGAGTACCATAGGTCTTTTTTCGCCTGTTTCTTCTTCAATCATGCTTTTTTCAAGCTTGAAGCTGCACTTGGGCATTTTTTCGTGAGGCTTGTCACCGGGCCAGGAAAGCTTTACGGCTTCCTTGAAGCTCTTGGGCTTATCATCAATAAAGTTGAGAGCGCATTTCCCGTTGCGGAGAATATTCTGCGCGGTATTTGATGAGTTACGGCAGCAAAGAAGCATTGCATAATAATCCTTGCCTGCAACATAATAGGGCTGAACAAGTGAATAGGGACCGAGGTTTGTTGAGCCGTCCTCACAAAGGGTGCTGATGATAACTGTGGGCATGGGGAAAAAGAGGGAGGTCTGATAAAAATTATCAACTATACGAAGGTTTTCAAAGCTGCTCATGATGCTTCTCCTTTTATCTTTATGTTTGATTTTATACGAATTGTTACAAAATCAAACACGGTGTTTAAAATAATTATAACACCGTGTAAGAAAATATTCAATAGTAAAAAGGGTTAAAATTTCTGCTCGTGGTATTCAATAATATTGCCGTTTACATCATAAAATCTCAGCTCACCCGCGTTTACGGGTAAAACAATGGCGAAGGGCTTTTCACTGTCAAAATTTTCAATTCCGTTGTCAACTTCAAGCCGTGCTATTTTTTGAGCATTCATTGAAATAAAGGCTCTTTCGTTCAAACTTTCGGAGGTAAGGGCAAGAATGCCGTCATCAATTTCGCCGATGCTTCCGCCTGCGCGGAAAAAGTAGCCGAAGGAAAGCCCCGAATGCTTAATATAAACGGAAAAGGTCGAGTCGGATTTGTCCTCGGGATAGGAGATATAAGCCGCCATAGTGTCGGAGACCTCTCCCGTAACAGTCCAGTCATCGGCAATTTTTTGCGAAGAGCGGATATCCTCTTCAAGCTTGTTGGCGGAAACGCCTATATTGTCGCATGCAAAACGTAAAGCAATAAAGAAAACGGAAAAAACAATAACGCCGCAGACCGTTAAAGCTAAGTATTTTTTCATACAGAACCTCCTTGCAGACTAATTTTTAAACCAACTTGCAATCCAGTCGAAAAAGTCCTTGAAAGCTTTTATTATTTTCTCGAACAGGTTGAGGGATTCCTCGACATCGGGAACCTCCGTATCCATAGAGAGGGCACCGATGAGCATATAACCGTCAACGACAATTGTGATGGTGTTTGCAGGGTCCATCGGAACCTTCTTGCCGTTTACATAGAAGTCGAATTCATCGTCTATCCACATATCCTGAACCCTGACGACAAGGATGTCACCTTCGTCAACCTCAAGGGTTGAGTTGGGACCCTGGGGGAAGAAGTCACCGCCGTTTACGGAAACCTCATACCAACCGATACCGTCGGTTTTACCGAAACAGATATAATGCTTTTTAAGTATAGAGGGAAGTGTTGGTGTCGGGGGTGCGACAACTGTTACGGCAACGGTTCTGATTTCACCGTTTCCGAAGTCAATGCGGATATTTGTTGTGCCTGTGGATACGCCTGTTACTTTACCGGAGGCATCAACCTTTGCGATGCCTTCATCCTCCGAAGTAAAAACAGGTGTAAGTCTGCCGTCATCGGGAGTGATTTTAATGTTGAGCGGTTCGGTTTTGCCGACGGCAACCTTTATTTCGTCCGGTGTTTCAATTACATATGTAGGCAATTCAACCGTTACGGTTATTGTAACCTTGCTTCCCCCGTCCTTGTCGAGGTAAGCGGTAATTGTAGCAGTTCCTATGCCGACTGTTTCGATATTGCCGTTTTCGTCAATGCGTACAACGCTTTCATCTGAAGAAGAGTACAGAACGGCAGGAGCGCCTATTTCGGGAATTACTTCGGTTTTCAGCACGGTGTTTTCGCCGATTGTAATAGCAACCTCGTCGGGGGCAACAATTGTATATTCAGGCTCGGTGAAAATCAGCTCTTTTTCCGCCCTGACCTTAGTATAGCCCTCGCTTACGCCTACAAGGGACTGTGATGTGTTTCGGCCGCCTTCGGGGTCATAGAAATACACACCCTTTGCAAGATACTGTTCTCCGTCAACTTCGATTTTTATCATATCATCGTTTTTAACGGAAATATCTATGGAGTAGCAGTCATCGTCAAGGGTTGCTTTTTTTGTTTCAACGTCAGTAATCGAAACAACACCGTCTTCGCTTTTACTGTATGATGTTGCAGTAATTTTAAGGTTGTCCCTTTCGTCACCGCCACCGTTGAGAGTGACAAAAACCGTAACATCATAAACACCGTCATGGAAGGAAACAAGCTCAGTGCGGACTATCTCGGCACGGGAGATAATGGTCTGATCATAGCTTGCAGGAACAGCAGGGAGGTTGCACAGGTGCTCTGCCAGGGTGTTGACCCTGTATTCAGCTCTGGGGTCAAAGGTTCTCTGCCTTTTTCCGGGTAACCAGTCCCATATTTCATTTGTGTAATCGTGAAGAGGAGTAAAGTATATGCCTGTATTTTTGGGTACATCTATTGAAGCAAAATACGAAAGACCGTCAGCTGCACCGTCATTGATGTTGGCATATGACCAAACTGCCATCTGTACGGCAGAAATAAGGTCAGCACGGGTAAGACCGTCCACAAAATCTGCATCCATACCGCTTTTCTTGAGTCGGCTTTTCATTTCGTCCATTGTAATGAAGGGATACGAATTTTCCAAAACCGCTCTGATATGCTGTGCCTCATCCTTGTCAAAATAGTTACTGTCTTCTAAGTTTACTCGCTTGTAGTCAGTGGAGTATTCAAGTGCAGTTTCTATATCACAGCAATAGGTTAAAATATAGTTGCTTTCACCGTAAGCATATTCGCCGCTGGGAGTCCAGGTTGTTGTACCGTCAGAGGTATCAACGAGAATAAAGGTCTGGGGAATATTGCCTGAAACCATGTGGTTACTGACCTCGTATCCGAATCCGGCGCCGAGAGTAACAGCTTCGAAGGAATATTCATCGTCACGGGGAGTGAGAGTATATTCACCTGTTTTAAAAACGGTAGGCAATTCGTTATTGAGCTTTGCGACCAGTGAGGGATCAATCTGAGATTTTTCTGCATCACTTAATGCATTGTAGGCTTGCTGAGCGGCAGCTCTTTTAGCAAACATATCAGATACATAGCTTTCATAGCCGGCGCGTGCTGCTTTGTGTTTATCGATGATTTTAGTGTTTGTAGTATTGATATCATAATGGGAAGAAGCGGTATATGAGCTTCTCTTATTCTGCATCTGCTGAAGAGTGTCAATGCCTTTGAGCATTTCCTCAACCTGTGAAGCAGCAACATCGTCTGCTGCGTAAACACAAGGCAGAACTGTAGTAAACATAAGAACAAGAGCCATTATAAAAGAAAAAAGCTTTTTCATAACGAACACCTCTTAGATACTAAAAATTTATTTTTTAAATTATATCACCAATAATCACAATTTGCAACATATTCATTTTTGATGTTAGAAATTCCTCGCCTTTCAAACTAAACTAAAAAACAATACCGACACCCCAAGGGTATCGGTATTGTTTTTTGTGGCTACACGCATATTTTGATACGATTTCTTTAGGCGCAACGCAAAAGGTCGAGCGTTGCATTGTAGCACCCTTGAGGGTTTAAGGTCGGTTACTCTGTCGCGGTTTGAAACGGCAACAATAAATAATACAACGAGACAAACATAATACCGTACTTCAGCTTGTAAAAGACCTGACTTCCTATTTACTTGTTTTTTATTTTATGATATTCTATATCAAAGCTAAGATAGATTATAGTGTCAAAGGACAAGCTTTGTTTTTATCTGTAAGGAGAATATTTATGAGGAATAAATCAGCACTGAAACTTGTATCGTCTGATTCTGATATTGTACGCTGCTTTGATGCTGCCTTGCACAATGTCACAAAAATAAACACCGTGCGGTGCAGATACAAACAGTACAACAAGACAGGCTTATTAAAGCATCGTTATATGATCCGAGCAGGAAGAAGCTACAAAACACCCTGGACCCGAGATGCTTCAATCAATACCTGGCAGGCAATGAACTTTTTAAACCCCGATGTGTCACACACCACTCTTTTTGCTGTCTGTGATTTGAACAAAGAGGGAGAGCCTGTAATTCAGACGGATGTGCAGACCTGGGATCAGATTGTGTGGGTAATCGGTGCTTATAATTACTATCTTACAACGGGTGACGAAGAGTTTCTGATGATTGCTCACGGTGTAATCCGTCGGGCACTTGAAACTCACCGTAAAAACCGGTTTAATACAAAATACGGACTTTTTGTCGGAGGATCATTTTTTAATGACGGCATTGCAGGTTATCCTATTTCTTGCCATCAGGAGAGTCTGTGTGAATCTTTTGCGCCGGCACACCCCGTTGTAGAAACAATAATGTGTCTTAGTACAAACTGTCTTTATTGTGAAGCTTATCGGATTTACGCAGAGCTTTCTGACTGTTTAAGCTTGTCCGAAGAGGCAGAAACAGCCCGAGTGTATCACGATGAAATAAAAACTGCAATTAACCGTCTGTTCTGGAGTGATGAAACGGGACGTTACAGATATATTATTTTTCCTGACGGAAAGACCGATGAATCTCAAGAGTTAAGCGGCCACGCTTTTGCAGTGCTTTTTGATATCTGCCCCAAAGAAAAGCAAGCATTACTTTTTAAAAATCTTGTGAGCTCTGAAGGCGGAACTGTTTCAATCTGGCCGCCTTTTGAAGGTCTTTACAGTGATGACAAGCCGGGACGCCATAACAATGTAGTGTGGCTTTTCCTTAACGGGATGATAATTGAAGCTGCGGCAAAATGCGGCTTTGATTCTTTTGCAGGCACAGAACTCAAAAAAATCACATCCCTCATTAAAGGCAGTAAATTCAAATTTTTCGAAATTTATTCACCTTATACCCAAAAAGCTTTCGGTGGCTGGCAGGTTGGTCGTGTGTGGGACTCCTGCCGTGACCAGACCTGGTCTGCAAGCTGTTATATAGGTGCTGTAATTTACGGCGTTTTCGGAATAAAGCCCGAGGAAAAAGGTCTGCGCGTTGCTCCTTGTGTACCTGAGGAACTCAGGAATGCAGAACTGAGAGATCTTAATATTCGCGGACAGGTTTTCTCAATAAAAATAAACGGTTACGGCAACAAAACAAAAAAGTTCATTCTCGACGGCAAAGAGTGTGAACCTTTTATAAAGTGGGATGATAAGCCACACAAGGTAGAGATTATAATGGAAAAAAATGATACCGACACCTAAAGGCATTGGTATCATTTTTGGCGTCAGAGCAAGGGATGTGTCCGCTTCGCGTCCACCGCCCTCGGCGACCGTTGCTTCGCAACAGTACCCGCCTCACGCTTCGTCGCTAAAAACAGTCCGCAGGACTGTTTTCTTTGCGCTCCTCACCCTCTCAGTGTTCGAATCCCTTGCTTATTAACATAACGAAAAAATTACGGCACCCTGATGGGTACCGTAATTTTTTTGTGTTTACAGCTCAATTTAGCAACAAGGTAAATCGAAGCGTTAGCTATGCATAATCACTCAAAGTCACCACTACCATCGTGCTAAATTTTTATCACTTATAGTTTTTTTGAATATAATCTTTCATCTGCTGACAGTTTTTAACTCCACCCAATTCTAAAACTGTACGCTTAATCTTTAGAGTACAATAATTCTATTGCTTTTCTCTTTTTGACTGTTTAATAATAAAATCAGAAGCAGAAAC
>JAZOVO010000072.1:0-28905 GCA_045658745.1 Acutalibacteraceae bacterium
AAACATTGTTAATGTAACCTGAAAGGGTTGAATAAGCAACCTGCTTTTCAGCAATAGCAATATCCTCACCGCCTTCCATCGGGAAGGAAAGAGCATACTGATCATAAAGAGGAATAATCTTATCTAACTTAAGATCCTCAAGGTCATATGCTACAACGTTATCATGGAAGTTTGTATAATAGCTGTCAGAGAGATATCCGTTATCTCTGAAGTAATTATACACATCAGGGTTTGCTTTAAGGGGATTATAATAAGTGTTAATAAACGTATCATAATCAGCTTTGATTGTTGCTTCGTCAAATGCACCCCAATTGAAGGTACCATAGGCGCTATGACTGTCAATAAAGCTCTTTGCCTCTGCTGCAAGTGTACTGAAATTAGCAATACCCTTTGCTGATTCTGCGTCAGTATTAATTTTATCAATCTTTGCATCAACGGCGCTGAAAAGCTTTGCGTAGTTGTCAGTATCGCCTTCATTTACATAAGCCTTAATAGTGTTTCTCTCGATTTCAATTGCACTAAGAACACCTTCAATTTCAGAAGGAGTCATTGATGCCATTTTATTAAAGGTATATGTAGTAGCCTGGGTATTGACATAATTTGCGTAAGCGTTAAGTTTTGTCTTCACATCAGCATTTTTTACATTAGCTGAAGGAGCGATGAGCGGATGAGAATCGACCCAAACCATATTATGATAATAATAGGTATGATCATATCCACCACAACCATCTGAAACGGAGACCTTATAATTGAGGCCATCGCATCTCATATCAAAGGTATAGGTATAACCGAGCTCAATTTCATCCTCAACCGCTGTGTAATCACCGGTATGGTCAGTAAGATAACCTTTATAGTCACCTGTCTTTATATTGATTGTTGAACGATAAAGTTTGGGCACCTTGTTATTATCAGTCGTTGCGTTTGCATGAAGAGTTGCTTTTGACCATTCAAGGATAAGTTTAAGGAAATTACCGATATTTGCCGAAACCGTTAAGCCATTGCCACCGAGTGTCTCAACAAGCTCGTTATAAATGTTCTTTGCATCAGTACAGTTCTGATTGTCTTTATTATCAGTGGTATTTGTGGTCTTCTGCCACTGCTTACTTTCCTTTATTGCACCGTCAAGGGCAATAAGGATATCTCTCATAGCGACATAATTGTCATATGTCGGAAGAGTAAGTGTTGTTGCGTTTATAACATCATTGTTACTGCCGGCGCTACCTTCAGAAGACATTTTGCCGTAAACACCTTTACCTGCGTTTTCAACAAGCTCATAGTTAGCATTGATTAAATCGGCAAGGGTCTGAGCATGATCTTCTGCTGCGCTTGCTGTAACAAATGTGCCGAAGCACACGCTCATGCTTGTCATAATCATGATTACTGCAAGCAAAACACTTAAGAGCTTTTTTGAAGCTTGTTTAGCTTCACGTTTTGTTACTAACATGTTTTTTCCTCCTGTAAAATTTAAAAGTTTTCTTTTGGGGCGCTGCCCCGCTTTTTTTTGCCAAGTCCCTTGGCCATTGAGACTTGACTGCTTAAGCTTATCATTCCTCCCTTAAAGCCAATTTTTTATATTTAAAGTTTCAATATAAAACAATAAATAGCCTTATCATTTTTTCTTTTTCTTGTGATGGATAATATTTTTGTCGTTTCTGTGCTTGAATTTTTCAATTCTGTCTGTAAAGGCATTATACTTACCCTGTATAAAGGCATAGCACTTTACTTCAATTTCTTCGAGTTGCTTTATTCTGAGAAGAACCATCCACACTATTGATGCAAGTATTACAAAAACACACCAGAACTGCCAGAAGGTCATACCAAGCATTATGTGTCGCATTTCTTCGTATTTGTAATATCTCATAAATTCCCAGAAGAAACGCGTTACGGAATATACTGCTGCAGTTACGGGATAAAGTGAACCAGATATGTATTTTTTACATCTGAAGCCATACCAAAAGCAGAAAGCAACAACAAGGCACATTGTTATTGACTCAAAGAGCTGTGACGGGAACATTGTCAATTCAAATCTCGGATTGTACAAACCAAAACTGCACTCTCTGCCTGCACAGCAACCTGCCATAAAACAACCGAACTTTGCACAGGTAAGAATGATAAATATACCAGGTGCGAGCAGGTCAATGATTTTTCTCCATGGCTTGACCGCAATTAATGCAACCGCAGTCATAATAAGCGGAGTAAAAACAACGGCACCGAAAATTGCAACGGTCGAACCTTCTGCATCAAAGTTCACTGTTGCAGCTGTGTATGCATCGCCCATTTTCATTGCACCGTAAACGCCGGCAACATAGGTTATCAATGTAAAGATAACAGCCGTCTTTTTGGAAAGTTCATATTTTTTGTGTGTGCGAAGATTTACAATCACCATAATTGCAAAGCCAACAAGATACATACCATAGTATGCGTACTTACTGCCCTCAAACACGGCAACAACCTCCTTTAAATTTCTCTCCCCTCAACAAGGTATACTACCCCCATTAAGGCATAGTTTTAATTACACATATTTAACCATAAGCCGAAAAACTATAAATAAAGTTTTTCAGTTAAATTATTAACTTTTCATTAAGTGGTGTATAAGTTTATTTTCAGTTTATTTTTCTCTATTAAAATAAACATATAATAAATTCGGGAGGTATTTTAATGTTTAAAGTGCTTGTTGTAGAGGATGATAAAAGCTCCTCAAGGCTGATGCAGATTGTGCTTGGAGAGGCAGGGTTTGAGGTTAAGTTTTCTCCTAACGGGGCTCATGCCCTGAAGCTGCTTGACAGCGAGCATATTGACCTTATTGTGCTTGACCTTATGATGCCCGAAATGGACGGGTATGAATTTATGAACACTATCAGAAGCAACGGAGTTGATACACCTATTATTGTTGTAACTGCAAAGCTTCTCAGCGAGGACAAGTATCAGGCATTTATCGACGGCGCTGACGACTTTCTCACAAAGCCCGTTGACCTGCAGGAGCTTATCTACAGAATCAAAGCTCTTTTAAAGCGCTCAAACAGCGCTAACGAGCAGACACTTACAATCGGCAAGGTTACGCTTGATTACGGCTCCCTCACGGTAAAAAGAGAGGATGAGGTTCATTATCTGCCTAAAAAGGAATTCTATCTGTTGTTCAAGCTTCTCTCCAACCCGGACAAGATATTTACGAGGATTCAGCTTATGGATGAAATCTGGGGTATGAACACCACAAGCGTTGATACTACCGTTAACGTTCATATCAACCGCATACGCAACAAACTTAAGGATTATCCCGAATTCAAAATAGTTGCCGTAAAGGGCATCGGTTATAAGGCTGTGATAAACAATGAAAAAGCAAGCTAAGTTTTTAAGGCGGATACGCTATGTTTTATACTTTTCGGCTATAGTTTTCCTCGTTATATCCGTAGCCTCTTGGGCGGTTGTTATAGCATGGATTATATGGGCTAACATCGCTTATGAAAATCCCTACGATTTCAATTTTGCCGACCTCCCCTCTCACTTCAACGATTATGTTTTCCTTTTTCTGAGCTTTGTACTCGGACCGGTGTTTTACTTTTTAATTGACTGGGGAATAATCGTACCGCTAATTAAAATATACTATGCCATTGAGCAGATAGGCAAAGGTGATTATAATGTTAATGTGAAGCCGAGCGGCTTTAAATCGATGCGGATAATCTCAAATAAAATAAATGATGCCGCCAAGGAGCTAAACGCAGTTGAAAGCATGCGAAATGATCTGACAAACCATTTTTCTCACGAGCTGAAAACTCCCCTTGTTTCAATTTCAGGCTTTGCAAAGCTTTTGAAAAACAAAAACACGCCCGAAAACAAGCGTGAAGAATACATTGATATAATTGTTTCTGAATCAGAGAGACTGTCAAAGCTCTCAAATGATGTGCTGACTCTGACACGGCTTGAAAACACCGCCATTGCGACTCCGGTTGAGTGTTTCAATATAACTGAACAGTTACGCCGTGTTGTTGTATTATTACTTCAGAAATGGGCAGATAAAAACATAGCTGTTGACTTTGACTGTGATGAGTTTAATATTGAAGGCAACAAGGCTATGCTTGAACAAGTATGGATAAACCTGATTGACAATGCGTTCAAGTTTTCGCCTGATGAGAGTACAATTACTATACAGATGTATAAAGCTAAAAAGGCGTTGATCGTAAGCATTACCGATGAAGGCAGCGGTATGCCGGAGCAAGCAATACAGCATGCTTTTGAAAAGTTCTATCAGCACGATATAAGCCACAAAACCAGCGGCAACGGTATAGGACTTTCCGTAGTCAAGCGTATATGCGAGCTTCATGGCGGAAGCGTAAAAATTGCAAAGAGTGACAAAAACGGCACAACCTTTGAGGTTGCGTTGCCGAAAGAAAAAAATTAACGGTAGCTGAGGCTACCGTTTTCGTTTAATATAAATTTACTTCTGCGATGATTAGATACAAAGACGGCGATGCCGCTTTTGACGATATACAGTCTTCGGCTGATGATATGCATTGCTTTCGCTCTGATAAAAAAACAGAGGTTTCCTAAGAAACCTCTGTTTTTTGGTGAGGATGAGTGGGCTCGAACCACCGACCCCTTGCATGTCAAGCAAGTACTCTGACCAACTGAGCTACACCCTCAAAGCCCATATATAATATCACACGGCAACGCCGTTGTCAAGTATAATAAGCTTAAAAATTGATTACACCGAGATGCTCAAGCAAAATCTTTGTACCCATAAGTATAAGAATTACACCGCCTGAAATTTCAGCCTTGCTTTTGAACCTTGCACCGAAAATATTACCGATTTTAATACCGACACAGGAAAGCAGGAAAGTAATAACACCGATAAACAAAACCGCCGCGGTGATGTTTACATCAGGTAAAAGCGCAAAGGTTATACCTACCGCAAGGGCATCAATGCTTGTTGCAACCGCCATTACGAGCATCGTTTTAAAGGAGAAGGAAGCATCCTCGCAGGACTCCTCTTCCTTTGAATTCCCTTCCTTGATCATATTGATACCGATTATACCAAGCAGTACAAAGGCAACCCAATGATCAACGGGAGTTATGTACCTTTCAAAGGTTGAACCTAAAAGATAACCGATAAAAGGCATAAGACCCTGAAAGCCGCCGAACCATAAGCCCGTGATAAGCATATGCTTATTCTTAAGCTTCGCTACGGACAAGCCCTTACACACTGCAACGGCAAAGGCATCCATAGAAAGTCCTACGGCAATTATAAAAAGCTCTGCAATACTCATAAATTAAGCTCCTTGATTTTATAAGTTTTTATACCGTCTTTTGTCAGATAATATATTTCCTCAAAGCCGCACCGGCTGATAAACTCAACTGCCTTATCAAAAGCAAAATCTATTGAATCAACACTGTGAGAATCTGAGGTGAGAGTCACCTTGCCGCCTTTTTCATATATATAACGAAGGATAAAATCAGCGGGATAAGGCTCCCTTTTGCCTACGCGGAACATTGCACCCGTGTTGACCTCAAAAAGAATGTCCGGCTTTGCGGCAAGTATTCTGTCTACCGCCTGCAAGGCATAACCGCGGTATTCGGCGTCACTCTCGTCAAAAAGCGGTGTATCAAGATTGAATTTTGTAATAAGGTCAATATGACCCACAACATCAACTCTTGTGCTTATAACGAAATCTGCAAGAGTGCTGAAATACTCCCTGCTCATAGCATTGAAGCTGCCACCAAAGAATTCGTCAACCGCCTTTTTAAGATGCTCAGCCGTATAATCAACATCATATACTCTGTCACCTCTTTTAAGCTGATGAACCGAGCCGATTACATAATCAAAATCATCGGGATTTATGCCGTCGTAATCGTTATCAAGCTCAATACCGCAAAGGATATCAATTCTGCCGTCGTACTCCCCTTTTAAGGCATTTATTTCAGCAATATATTTGCGAGTATCCTCAACAGACATTGTCCACCCGTTATTCTGCTTCATCGGACTGTGGCCCGAAAACCCAAGACTTACAAAGCCTTTTCCGATTGCAGCGTCAATCATTTCACGGGCGGTATTTTTACCGTCACAATAAATTGTATGTGTATGACAGTTGGATCTGAACATAATTTTTCACCTACGCGTAAAACAATCCCTGTATAAAACAGGGACTGTTATTTTTTATGATTTGTTGTGAGGCTTTCTGCTCTTAGCTTTATTATAGCTATGAACAAGCTTTTCCTTGGCAGTCATTCTGTAAGTAAACTCTCTGCCCTCTGCTCTGTCATAAAGCTCTGACTGAAGCTTGATGAAGGAGCCGTCACGGCTCTGTGAAGCGGCAAGGATAAGAAGGTCGCTGTCCTTGGGAAGAGTTACGGTTTCAGCATCACCGAGATTAAGCTCATACATAAAGAAGAAGAGCTGAGCGGCGGCATTGTCACCGTTAAGTGAATGTGTATGTGTGCACTCCCATGCAAGCTTATCTGTCTTGATTTTTGCAGTTTCTCCAAGGTCATAAAGGTCCCATCTGCCTATTCTGTCATTGATTGACTGAACAGGAACGGCTACATTACTGTCACCGACCTTGAAATTGAATACCTTGTCGCCGTTAAGGCTTGCACCTACAAAGTAGAACTTTTTGCCGTAAACGGGAATTTCCTGACCGTCTGCGATAAGAGCATTATTTTCACCCTCGGCGTTTTTGCCTGTGATGAACTTAATACCTGAGCATTCAATTGACTCGGGAAGGATTTCTCCGGGAACAGAAGCATTGATTACAGGGATAACTGCAGTTGCTCTGTTGTGGTTATAGGTTACAATGTTCTTGTTATAGGGAAGCTCAACCGGAGCCTGCTGAGTCGCATCGGAAACAGTTGCATCTGCAAGCTTGACTGCGAAGGTTTTAACCTCATAAGGCTCAATGTCAAATACAAGCTTACCGTCAACAACCTTAGCCTCACCGAGCTTATCCTCAAAGCCGTTGCACTCTGTTGCGGAAGCAATACCCTTGCCCAGTGAAATTTCAACATTATTTGCAATTCTGCAAGCGCCTTCGTTTACACGGATGATGATTTCATCACTGTCCTCAGCCTTCTTGATTGCTCTGATGATAACATCCTCATTGCTGATTGAGCAGAATGAGTAGCTGTCACCGAGAACGCCCTCGTGCTTGTCGCTGACGAAAGCAGTTACTGGCTGGTTAAAGAAGCGTGCATTAAGCTGTGTGCCGTTAGTATAATCACCTACGTGTGAATAAATAGCATAACCGTATCTGTTAAGACCGAATTCAAGCATGCGCTGAACGCTGTCATGTCTGTAATTGTGCTTGGGTGAATGAAGAACTGTAAGGCGGAGAGTCTTGTTATCCTTCTTCATCCAGCCGTACTTACAGTCACTGAATACGGAAATACCGTAAGCGCCTGATTCGTCTGTAAGGTCAGCCCATTTCTGAGCGGGTACACTGTAAAGCTTCTTGTGAGCATTGCCTCTCTTTATTGCACCGAGACCAAGGTCAAAGGTAGCGTGACTGTTTGACGCATTGAAGCAGAAGCCGTTGTGTAAGGTTCTCTGGAACTCGCGCCATTCAATTTCATTGTACACGCTTACCCAGGGGCAGCCTGCAACAAGTGAAACGTAGTATGTAAAGGTTGACTTTCCTGCCTTCTGAACAACCTTGAGAGTTGCTCTTACAGGACCCTTTTCAAGAACGGTGCATACACCCTTGCGGGCAAATTCCCAGGGATACTTGTTAATTTCCTTGTAACGAAGCTCCCATGCAGCATATTCGTGAGCACCCTTGTACTTATTAAGCTCATATCTGATGGGCTTATTGAGAAGCTCGGAATCACCCATTGTTTTATCGATTATTGATGCGATATCGCCTCTTTCGTCGATTGAAACAATGTACTTGAAGTTTTCCATATTTCTTGAGCCTACGCGAAGACCTGTATTAACCCTGCAGGGCTCCTTACTGTACATTACGTCAACAACGGTGTAGCCTGTTGCGGGAACACAAGCGGCAACAGAAACCTTCATAGACTTTGCATCAGAAGAGTTTACCTGAGCGGGAAGCTCTCTGCCTGCCTTGTCAAAGGCTCTTACGTATTCATAGCCGGGAGCCTTGGGAATTTCAAAGTCAGCGGCTGCAAAACGGCTGTGCTCTATACTGTTACCGAGAACAACCGCAAAGCCCTTAACCCATGAGGTGTCAAGATTTTTGATAATTTCCGCACTTGAAGCCTCATAAACGTTATTGAGCTGATTTGCACTGAGAATATAATCATTCCATGAGCGCTGATATACACGCTGAACTGATGTACCTGTAATATCATCATGGAAGGTATGAGCAATTGTTCTCTTCCAGCCTGCGTCAAGCTCCTGCTTGGGATAGTCGGCATTGCAGAGTGCACCTGCAGTTACGGCTGCTCTTTCAGCCATATCGGCAAGCTCCTCGTTCTTTCTGTTGCACCTCTTACTGAATGCACGTGAAATATATGAGCCGACACCGTGGTCAGTCATAACAAGCTCATTGTTCCATGTGGGAAGACGGGAAACATCATCCTCGCTGAGCTTTGCCATATCCTCAAAGAACTCTGTAGGAGTTGAGGAAAGCACCTTGATATCCTTGACATCATTTTCTGCAATTTCTCTTGAAACAGTCTTTACCGACTCCTCCTTCGGAGCACCGCCGACGTCACCTACGCCGTGATAGCCGAAGGTCCAGGGGAAATTATATTTCTTAATGTTATTATTAAGCTTATCTGTGAGATCCTTCTTTGTTCTGATCTCCTTATAAGTGGTGCAGTATGATCTGCCGTCAATTGAAGCGTAAGCAGGCTTACCGTCAACGCCGTACCAGAGACCGATATCAAAGGGTCTGTCATAGGCACCGCCCCAGGTAAGCTTCTGAGTTGAGAAGCCCTTAAGACCTGCGTGGTTGATAATTGAGGGAAGCGCCCAGCCGAAGCCGAAGCAGTCGGGAAGGAAGATATCATTGCTTCTCTTACCGAAGGTGCGCTCAAAATACTTATTACCGTAAAGAATATTACGGAAAAGGCTTTCAGGTGAGGGTACGTTTACGTCACCGTTTTCAAACGCACTACCGGTAACATTCCACTTTCCGTCAGCCACATATTCCTTGAGCTTTTCAAACTTTTCGGGATAGTATTCCTCAAAAAGCTCATATCTGTATGAGCCCTCAAAATTGAAGCGGTAGTCGGGATACTTTTCAAAAAGAGCGAAGTTATCATCAAGTGTGTTTTTAAGGCACACATTGATAACATGCTCAAAATCCCAGTTCCATACCGTATCAAGATGGGCGGTTGCAATTGTGTAAATCTTTTTGTCCTTGAAATTCATAAAGCACCTCTTCAGGATGTTTTTTTCATATGGAAATATGATATCATAAAAGATATTATATTTCAACAAAATTTGCAATAAAATATAGTTTATTTTCTGACTGCAACGTTTTCATTTCCGAGAAGCTCCCGAAGCATCGCTTCGGTCTTTTCGTCAAGGGTTACCGTTGTGATAAGCTCATATTTTTTACTGTCATTATAGTAATAGTACAAATCGGTTGAGCCTGTATTGAATTCAAAAATACTGTCAAGCTTTGCTTTGACAGCAGAGCTTCTGCTGTCCATTCTCAGGAATATACCCTTGCGCTGCTTTTTCTCATTTTTCTCGTGCTTCAGGGTATTATAGGGATTAGGCTCTATGCTCTCGCAGACAACCGTCGGCTCCTTTTCCTCGCGGAGACTGAGCCTGCCGTTTATAACTACAACGTTACCCGCCTGAAGGTGCATAACTCTGTCGGCATAAAGCTTTGAAAAAACAATACATTCAACCGAAGCGCCGATATCCTCAACGGTGATAAAGCACATTACCGAATTGTTCTTCGTTGTCTTCTTTTCAACGCGGGAAATTATACCGTAAATTTTAACGCGGCAGTTATCCTTGTACCTTGAGCCGAAGGAGCCGTCAGCTTCTACTATTTCGGAAATCATATCAGCCTTGATTCTTTTTGCAATGTCCTTATATTCGTCCATAGGATGACCCGAAATATACAGTCCCGTTATCTCCTTTTCAAAAGCAAGCAACTCCTTATAGGGCAACTCTTCAAAATCGGGAGCCTTGATTTCGTTCATATCCGAAAACTGCGAGCCCTCGTCAAAGAAGCCTATCTGTCCTGCAATGTTTCTGTTTTTATCAGCATCAAGCTCGCTGACAATAATCGGAAGCATATAAAGCATCTGTCTGCGGTTAAGGTCAAGGCCGTCAAGAGCGCCGCATTTAATAAGGCTTTCAACGGCACGCTTATTGAATTCCTTTGAATATACCCGCTTGCAGAAGGTGTAGAAGCTTGTGTATCTTCCTGCGGATTCACGCTCATTGATAATCGTGCGGATAAAGCCTCTGCCGAGATTCTTGATAGCAAGCAGACCGAAACGGATTGAGCCGTTTTTAACGGTAAAGCCTTCAAAGCTACTGTTGACACTCGGGGCAAGAACCTTTATACCGAGCCTTGTACATTCGGAAATATATGCAGAAACCTTTGTTGATGAATCAAGCACACTTGTAAGAGTTGCCGCAAGCAGCTCGCAGGGATAGTGACACTTAAGCCACGCCGTCTGATATGAAACAAAGGCATACGCCGCCGCATGGGATTTGTTGAAGGCATACTTTGCAAAGTTGCTCATTTCGTCAAAGATGTCATTTGCAACCCTTTCGCTGACGCCGTGAGCAATTGCTCCCGTACAGACATTGTCACCGGGAATACCGTGAATGAAAATATGCCTTTCCTTTTCCATTACATCAAGCTTTTTCTTGCTCATGGCACGGCGCACAAGGTCAGCGCGGCCGTAGCTGTAGCCCGCAACCTTACGGCAGATTTCCATAACCTGCTCCTGATAAACCATACAGCCGTAGGTAACATCAAGAATTTCTCTGAGTAAATCAGATTTATACTTTGTATCCTCGGGATGATGTCGGTTATGAATGTAGGTATCAATTGAATCAGCGGGACCGGGACGGTAAAGTGAAATTACCGCAATAAGGTCTTCAAGGCTTTCGGGCTTAAGCCGTGAAAGCACGCTTCTCATTCCCGACGATTCGTACTGGAAAACGGCATCTGTTCTGCCCTGAGAGAGCATTTCAAAGGTAGGCTTATCCCTTAAATCAATGCTGTCAAGCTCAAAGTCGGGATTCTGCTTTTTTATAAGCTTAACCGCATCGTCAATTACCGTAAGGGTACGAAGACCGAGGAAGTCCATTTTGAGAAGCCCGAGCCTTTCGAGGGTTACCATTGTAAACTGTGTAACGGCAGCTTCATCGTTAAGCGCAAGAGGCACATAGCTTGAAACGGGGTCACGGGTGATTACAACACCAGCCGCGTGAGTTGACGCGTGTCGGGGCATACCTTCTACCTGACGGGCAATATCAAGAAGCCTTTGTACCTGATCATTATCGTTGTAAAGCTGACGAAGCTCGGGTGTATTTTTAAGTGCCTTGTCAATAGTGATTTTAAGCTCATTGGGTATAAGCTTTGCCACCTCATCAACAGTGCCGTAGGGAATACCGAGTACTCTGCCCACATCACGGACTGCTCCCCTTGCCGCCATTGTACCGAAGGTAACAATCTGTGCAACATGGTCAGCACCGTACTTTGAGATAACGTAGTCGATTACCTCCTGACGCCTGACATAGCAGAAGTCAATATCAAAGTCGGGCATACTGACTCTTTCGGGATTGAGGAAGCGTTCAAAAAGAAGGTTATACTTAAGCGGATCAATACCCGTAATGCCTATGAAATATGCCGCAAGCGAGCCCGCACCCGAGCCTCTTCCGGGACCGACGGGTATATTACGACTTTTTGCGTGGCGGATAAAATCGTGAACTATCAGGAAATAGTCGACATATCCCATTTTATTTATAACGTCAAGCTCGTAATTAAGACGGTCAATATAATTCTGAGGCGGATTGTCACCGAAGTGCTTACAAAGACCGAAGAAGCACTGATTTTTGAAATACTCAAAATGGTCCATATTATTGGGCACTTCAAAATGAGGAAGCTTTGTGTTGCCGAATTCAAAGTCAAGATTACACATATCGGCAATTTTCTGTGTGTTTGAAATTGCCTCGGGAATCTGCGAGAAAAGTGAGAGCATTTCCTCTTCGCTTTTAACATAAAACTCATCGGTTGAAAATTCAAGCCCCGTTTCCTCACCGAGAGTGTGGTTAGTCTGTATACAGATAAGAACCTGCTGAAGGGAAGAATCCTCTTTTGAAAGATAATGACAGTCATTAGTTGCAACGAGAGGAATACCTATTTCCCTTGAAAGACGGATTAAATCGGGGTTGATTTCAAGCTGCTCACGAAGACCGTGGTTCTGTATTTCAAGATAATATCTGTCTTCTCCGAAAAGCCCCTTATACCATAGGGCGGTCTCCTTTGCGCCGTTATAGTCCCCTCTCATAAGCGCCGATGAAACCTCACCTGCAAGGCAGCCCGACAAGGCAATAAGACCCTCACTATGCTTTAAAAGAAGCTCGCGGTCAATTCTCGGCTTTGTGTAAAAGCCCTCTGTCCACGCCCTGCTGACCATAGCAATCAGATTTTTGTAGCCGATTTCATTTTCACAAAGAAGGACAAGGTGATATCTCTGATTATCAAGCCCGTGAACCTTATCGTGTCTGCTCCTTGCGGCAACATAACACTCACAGCCGATTATGGGTTTTACGCCCTTTTCCTTTGCGGCATTGTAAAAGTCAATAACGCCGTACATAACGCCGTGGTCGGTAATTGCAACGCTTGTCTGACCGAGCTCCTTAACTCTGTCCATAAGCTTATTTATACGGCAGGCTCCGTCAAGAAGGCTGTATTCCGTATGAAGATGCAAATGTGTAAAAGCCATAACCTGTCCTCCTTTTTTATTGTATTAGTTTTACTCTGTGTTATTTTACTCTGCAGTTTTCGGTAAACTCCTTATCGGGATTTACAATGATTGTCCAGTATTCATGATAAATTACCATACCTGCTTTACCGCCTG
This sequence comes from Acutalibacteraceae bacterium, assembly GCA_045658745.1. Classification (GTDB taxonomy): domain Bacteria; phylum Bacillota; class Clostridia; order Oscillospirales; family Acutalibacteraceae; genus UBA6857. The sequence continues at coordinate 13,015 of JAZOVO010000072.1, forward strand.
CAGGCTTTTTAAGCTGTTTTACTCTTGTGTAGTCAACGGGTACAAGTGAGGAGTCGACCGCCTTACTGTAGGTTGCGGCAATAACTGCTGCTTCTTCAATTGCAAGGTCACTTATCTCCTTATCGTCACCGCAGATTATTACGTGAGAGCCGGGAGTTTTCTGTGTATGAAGCCACATATCGGTTTTGCGGGCAGTTTTAAGCGAAAGACGCTCATTCTGAATGTTATTCCTGCCCACAAGCACACGGAAGCCGTCAGTTGTTCTGAATTCATAGGGCGGCAGCTCCTTGGGCGGCTTTTGTTTTTTAGCCTTTGTGTTTTTAATGTAGCCCGACTGAGAAAGCTCAAGCCTTATAAGTGAAATTTCCGTATCGGTATCGGCACGGGAAAGCTCATCAAGTACCGATTCAAGATAAACAAGCTCGTCCTCACCCTGCTTTATAAGCCCGACAAGAAGCTTTTCTGCAGTCTGTGCCTTGCGGTAATCCTTGTAATATTTTTTCTGATTTTCCGCAGGGCTTAAAGCGGGATTACAAGGGATTTTAATAAGATTACAGTTATCGTAATAATTCTCGACCTCATAAAAGCTTTTACCCTTAGTGAGTCTGTAAAGATTAGCAACAATCAGCTCTCCGTAAAGCTTAAGGGTTTCCTTATCCTCACAGCGCTTAAGCTCCTCTTTCTGCAGAGAAATTTTTCGAGCAGTTCTTTCGATAAGCTTGTTTAAAAGCCTGATAAGCTCTCTGCCGCGGTGATTTATACGGTTGATTCTGTCACGCTCAAAATAAAAATCATCAAGTAATTCGGAGGGACTTTCATACCTTTTACATATGAGTAAATCTCCGTACTGCTTTACACAAATGTGTGACATATCCTTCGGCTTTCCGTTCTGCTCGGTGAGCATATAAACCTCGCCGTAATTTTCAAGCTCTGCTTTGATTTTCGCAAGCTCATTGGTAAGTGCGTCAAGGTTATCCGGCGTAAGCTGACGAACCTGAATATCCTCAAAGCATACTCTGTGGGAAATTTCACGGGCAACAACCGGTGAAACACCCTGTATTGAAGCCATAATTGCCCCTGAAAGGCTTTTTTCACCGTAGGCGCATATCTTTTCCCTTATTGTATGAACGTCATATTCTGCAAGGTTAAGCTTATCCTGTTCAGGCGGAAGCTTATACTCCATTCCGGGTAAAATCTGTCTTACGGATGAGGTTGTAATATCAACGCGCTTAAGAGCGTCAATAATTTTGCCGTCTCTTATAAATATGAGATTGGAGTATTTATTCATTATCTCAACACAAAGACTGACTTCAATTCTGTCACCGATTTCATTCGTTGCATCAAAATCAATAAAAATTATTCTGTCGCTTTCGTGTTGACTGAAGCCCTTTATTACCGCACCCGTCAGATACTTACGAAGAAGCATACAGAACATCGGCGGTACGGGAGGGTTATCAATGCTGTGGCTTGTAAAATGCAGACGCGGACTGTCAGCGCGGACACATATTAGAAGCTTGTAATTGCCGTTTCTTCCGCGCAGATTAAGCATAACCTCATCGTTGGTGGGCTGATTGACTCTGTCAACCCTCAAGCCCACAGCCTTATCATTAAGCTCACTTTTTACTTTTGTTAAAAATATACCGTCAAGTGCCATAATTCACCTATTACTGCTGATTAAATTTATCCGATAAATTTCACGGGTGAGCTTTGCTCAAGGATAACAAACTCAACCTGTGAAAACTTAGCTTCAAGCTTATTTTTAAGAACAGTCATTGAAGGATTTTCTGTTTCAAAATGACCCGCTTCAATTACCGTTACACCCTTTTCCTTAGCGTAAAGCATTTCGTGATGCTTGATTTCACCCGTAACGTAGGCGTCGGCACCCGCTTTAACCGCTGCATCAAAAAAATCCATACCCGCACCGCCGCAGACTGCAACCTTTTTTACAACATTACTGCAGTCAACAACGCGGCATACCGTGCCGAGCTTTTCAGCAACGACTTTTGCAAATTCAAGTGAGGTCTGAGCTTCAACATCACCTATACGTACCATAGGAACAGTTGTTTCCTCTGTTTCAACACCCTTTACATTGCTTATACCGAGCAGCTCACAAAGAACATCGTTGACCCCGCCCTCGGCGCAGTCAAAGCAGGTGTGAGCAGAAATAAGGCTTATACCTGCTACTGCAAGCTCATAAGCCTTGTCCCCACTGAGAAAATTCTTCTGCGGAGTAAAAATCAAGGGATGATGTGTAATAACAAGGTCAACACCCTGCTCTTTTGCTTTTGCAAGGGTTTCAGCAGTTAAATCAAGGCAGATACCTGCCTTTTCAACCTCCTTGCCTTCATCACCTACAAGAAGACCGCAGTTGTCCCAAGAGCACTGTGTTTCATAAGGAGCGAATGAATTTATATAATCGGAAAAAGCTTTTACGTTAACCATCGTTTTCCTCCGTTATTTTCTGCTTTAAAACTGCGACTGTTTCATTGAGCGTACCGATATCTTCGACACCTGCATTCTGCATTGCATCAAGCTTTTTCTCCAATGCGGCAACAGTCTTTTTTATGTAACTACGGGATACATCGTCGTGATTTTTAATAAGCTCACCGACATATGTATACCATTCCGCGGCATCTCTTCTTATGCCGTCATACTGTGCGGAAATAATACAGTAATATCTCTTGCCGTCAGTAGCTGACGACTCCTTTAAAATTCTGAACCCGTTTTCAAGGAAAAATCCGCGTAAAACCTCAGCGTGGGTCATAGGCTGAGCAACAATATGTATATTTTCATCGAATACCCAAGGCGTTCTTTCAAGGATTTCCTTGATAAGTATACCGCCCATTCCTGCGATTACAATATCCTCACAGTCACCCTTCTTAAGCTCATCAAGACCGTCAGACAGAACAAGACGGACATTGTCAAGCTCCCCTGCTTCAAGAAGAGTTTTTCTTGCATTTTCAAGCGGGCCCCTTCTTAAATCGGCGGCAATACCCTTTTTAATTTTACCCTGCTGCAGAAGAAAGCCTAGCAGATAGGCGTGATCGGTACCGATATCCGCAACAGTCTTGTTTTCGCGTACAAGAGCCGCTACCGCAGAAAGACGGCTGTCAAGTCTGATTTTTCCCATAATCTACCTCATATTCCAAAAATGAGCCACCCTTAGGGTGACGAGTATAATGCGAACTCGCCCAAAAGTGTGAATTTTCACGGCTTTTCGGCGTTTCGGTCTTGAAAGGCGTCAGCCTGTCGGCAACCTCAACATCCAAAAATCCTGCAAAAATTCGCTCTTTTGGGTCTTAAGATTTTTTTCGTACGAATTTTTGTCAAGACAAGGCACAAAACGCAGTAAATCCTTGCGGATTTACGAGTATTTTAACGAAGTATTGGCGAAAATTCGCCCGTAAAAAACGGGTTCTGATTATGCTCGTCACCCTAAATGAGTGGCTCACGTAGGTTGCACACCAACCTATTGCTTACTTATTTAGATGCAAGATAACCGTTGATTCTTTCAATAAGAGCATCAACGCTTACACCGTGAACTGCACAAGCCTCTTCAACTGTCTCGCCTCTTGATGCGGGACAACCGAGACAATGCATACCCATTTCAAGGAAAAACATTGCTGTACCGGGCTCAACATCGAGGATGTCGCCGATAACCATATCTTTTGTAATTTCTTTCATTGATAAAACCTACCTTTAAGTTATTTACTGAGCTTATGCTTTAAATCAATTGCCTTCTTTGCCTTTTCAGCAATATGCTCTGCGTCAAGACCGAATATTTTAAGAAGCTCAAGTGCGGGACCTGACTTGCCGAAGGTATCTTCAACACCGAGACGTACAACGGGAACGGGGCACTCCTCGCTGAGAGCCTCTGTAACAGCTCCGCCGAGGCCGCCGATGATGCTGTGCTCTTCAGCAGTTACGATAGCACCTGTTTCCTTTGCAGCCTTTACAAGGATACCCTTGTCAATGGGCTTGATTGTATGAATGTTGATAACTCTTGCTTCGATGCCTTCCTTTGCAAGTGCATCGGCTGCCACAAGAGCCTCATTGACCATAAGACCTGTTGCAACGATTGTAACATCGTTACCGCCTCTTAAAAGTACACCCTTGCCGAGCTCGAACTTGTAGTCCTCAGCGTTTATGCGGGGCACTGCAAGTCTGCCGAAGCGAAGGTAAACGGGACCCTCGTGCTCTGCAGCGGCAAAAACAGCCTGCTTTGCTTCAACATCGTCAGCGGGGTTGATGATAACCATATTGGGAATACTTCTCATAAGAGCAATATCCTCACAGCACTGATGTGATGCGCCGTCTTCACCGACGGAAATACCTGCATGTGTTGCACCGATTTTAACGTTAAGCTTCGGATAAGCAACGGAGTTTCTTACCTGCTCAAAGGCTCTGCCGGCGGCAAACATAGCAAAGGATGAAGCGAAAACGGTATAGCCTGTTGTTGCAAGACCTGCAGCAACACCGACCATATTGCCTTCTGCAATACCGCAATCGATGAATTTATCGGGGAATGCTTTTTTGAAAGTAATGGTTTTGGTTGCCTTTGCAAGGTCAGCGTCAAGAACGAGAATATCGTCTCTTTCACCGAGCTCCTTTAAAGCGGCACCGTAAGCATCTCTTGTTGCACATTTGATTACATCAGCCATAATTACACCTCCAGCTCTTTGAGAGCGGCATCAAGCTCTGCCATTGCCTGTTCGTACTGTTCGGCATTGGGTGCAGAACCGTGCCAGTCGCACTTATCTTCCATAAAGGATACACCCTTACCCTTGACTGTCTTTGCAACAATACAGGTAGGCCTGCCCTTACACTCGTCAGCCTTAGCGAAGGCTTCTTCAATCTGGTCAAAGCAATGTCCGCAGATTTCAATTACGTTCCAGTTGAAGGCCTCAAACTTTTCCTTGATGGGATAAGGTGAGTTCACCTCATCAAGAGAGCCGTCAATCTGAAGATTGTTATAGTCAACGATTGCAACAAGGTTGTCAAGCTTTCTGTTGCCTGCAAACATTGCAGCCTCCCATACCTGACCTTCCTCGATTTCACCGTCACCGAGAGGTACGTAAACCTTGAAGTCCTGACCCTTGAGCTTTGCGCCGAGAGCCATACCGCAGGCAACGGAGATACCCTGACCGAGTGAGCCTGTGCTCATATCAACACCGGGTGTATATCTCATACTGGGATGACCCTGAAGAATTGAGTCGGGCTTACGGAGAGTTTTGAGAAGCTCTACAGGGAAAAAGCCCTTAAGTGCAAGTGCAGCGTAAAGCGCAGGTGCAGTGTGACCCTTTGAAAGAACAAAGCGGTCTCTGTTTTCATCATTCGGCTTTTCGGGATTGACGTTCATCTTTTCAAAGTACAGATATGTTACGATATCTGCAATTGAAAGTGATCCGCCGGGATGACCCGATTTTGCGTTGAAGGTGCCTTCGATAACGCCCTTGCGCACATTCAAAGCAATTTTTTTGAGTTCTTTTTTTCTGTTTTCGTTCATCATTATCCTCCTTAATAAGATATAATCTTAGATTTTTTTATAATATTATCTGTTTTGAATAATGTATTCAATCAGATCAGCAACCGCACCGTGATTACAGTGACAAGTGACAAGCTTTGCAATTTTCTTCATACCCGCAGGAGCCTGACCGCAGCAAGCAGGAAGCCCCACGTGCTTAAGCATTTCGTAATCGTTAAAGTAATCGCCGATTGCCGCTGTATGCTCCTTATCAACGCCGAGCATCTCGGCAAGCTTAAGAACCGCCTTACCCTTGTTGGTATCCTCATTTACCATTTCGTAGCTCCAGTCTGAAGAAAACATAAGGTTTTCAGTGGTGTTTGAAAGGCTTTCAACGAATTTTGCGGTAATCTTCATTTCAAGAGGAAGACCCGTAAATATAACCTTATACCAATTCTCCTTTGGTATTTTATCAAAATTATAAAAATACTTGATGGGATATTTTGCGTTTACGGCAAGAATTCTTGCAGAGGGCGTAGGTCTGAAAAGGTAAACAACCTTATCAGATATAACCTGAAAAGCAAGGAAGGGAAATTTTTCAACGGTTTTTCTTACGATGTCAATACAATGCTCATTCAAGGGTGAGCTCCATATCATTTCTTCATTTGCAAAATCGTATATACCTGCACCGTTAATTACAACTGCTTTGCCGTCAGGAATATCAAGACGCTTGAAGTGCTTGCGCATTGATTCGGGTGATCTGCCCGATGCAAGAGTGAAATTGCCTTCGTATTCATCGATATATCTGTGAATGGCATCATAGTTGCGCTTTACAAGTCTTCTTGACTTGTCGTTTATTGTTCCGTCAATATCGGAGGCTATAAGCCAATTTGAAAGCTTTTTGTCTGTATTGGTCATCTTATTTTATCCTCCTTAAAAAATCTGTAAAATATTCGGGAAGCTCACTTTCTATTTCGATATACTTACCTGTTCTCGGATGCTTAAAGCCTATAAGACCTGCATGCAGGCACTGCCCGCCAAGGTATTCGATAACCTTTTTAGGCCCGTATACAGGGTCACCTGCAACGGGATGGCCTATATAGGACATATGTACTCTTATCTGGTGAGTACGTCCCGTTTCAAGCTTAAGCCTTACGTGAGCAAAATTATCGTACTGTTCAATAAGCTCGTAATGAGTTACTGCATTTTTTGAATTTTTAGGTGTTACGGTCATTTTCTTTCTGTCAACGGGGTGTCTTCCTATCGGAGCATCAATTTTACCTGATTCATTTTTAAGCTTACCGTAAACGACGCTCTGGTACTGTCTTGTGAAGGAGTGAGCTTTAATCTGCTCGGCAAGGTTAATATGAGCAAAATCATTTTTGGCAACTATCAGAAGTCCGCTTGTATCCTTATCGATACGGTGAACTATACCGGGACGGATAACACCGTTTATTCCCGAAAGACTATCCTTACAATGGTACAAAAGAGCGTTTACAAGTGTACCGTCATAATTACCCGCTGCGGGATGAACAACCATATCCTTAGGCTTGTTTACAACAAGCAGGTCGCTGTCCTCATAACGTATATCAAGAGGAATATTTTCCGCCCTTACCTCAAGCTCCTTTGCTTCGGGAATCTGAACGGTAATCTTATCCCCTTGCTTCACCTTATAGTTTTTACTGACGGAGGCTCCGTTAACCGAAACACCGCCCTCGTCAAGTATACGCTGCGCCGCCGAACGTGATGTCAGGTCGCACTTCATCGTAACAACCTTATCAATTCTTTCACCCGAAAGCTCTTCTTCAACGGCAAAGATAAACGAACTGATCACTGACTATCACCCGCTTTTTTAATTTTACTGTCACGGTATATAAGCCAGAGCTGATAAAAAATCAGCACAAACGCCGCAACGGTTATAAGACAGTCGGCAAAATTAAAAATATAAAAATCAATAAAAAGCACTTCTATATAGTCTATGACATACCCACGGAAAACTCTGTCAACAATATTGCCGAGGCCGCCCGAAATCATAAGCAGAACACACCAGTAATCGACGCGGTCTTTGATAACTCCGGTGAAAACAACCGCAATCATTACAATGACACAAACAACAGCAAGAACTGTCATAAGCGTTGTTTTACCACCCATCATACCGAGCATTGCACCGTCATTTTCAAGGTAGTTAAGCTGCAGAACGTTTTTTATTACAACAACCGCAGGACCGCCCTTAAGCTTAAGGTCAACGATATATTTTATATATTGGTCTGTCACAAGCAGTAATATAACCGCCGCAAAGGACAGAAGTCTCATTTTTAAGCTGATTTTTTTATCAGAAGTCAACTGTATCCTCACTGTCTTTCATAAATGCATCAAAAGCTCCTGCAGCTCCGTTATCGTTACCCGAGGCAAAGATATCGGAAAATACAAAGCTGTTTTCGTCCTCGTTATTCTGCTTACGTGATTTTTCATCGTTTACTGCATTGAAAATTCCTGAAAGCAGGTCATTCACATCAGGCATATCGGCACCGAAGAATCTTACATATTCCGGCTGAGCAGACGTTGCTGTCTCTTTTTCAGCCTCGGACTCGTCAGCCTCTGCGGCATCGATTTCCTCGAAGCTATCCTTTATTCCTTCAAAGGTGAAGGTCTCAATTTCATCAATGTCTATGCTTTTTGCCTTGATTTCTCCGTCATCGGCGTTCACGTCGTTTCTGATGGCATCGAAAACGGAATTATCAATCTTATCGGCAGCCTTTTCGGCATAAGCGATAAGAGCAGAGATTTCATTCTTGATTCTGCCTGCTTCAGCCTTAAGGCTTTCAAGCTCGGCGTTTGCCGCACTGATAATTCTGTCGGCCTTTTCGCGCGCCTTTTTAGCGTCTGCATAAGCATCTGCGACAATTGAAGCGGCCTTTGCGTTAGCATCCTCAATGATTGTCTGAGTTTTAACGTTAATTTCAGCAATGTATCTGTCAGAATAAACCTCCGACTCCTGCTTGAGGCTTTCAAACTCCGCCTTAGCAATTTCTACTCTTTTATCAGCAGAAGCAGTCTTGTCTGCATAGTATGCATCCGCCTCAGCCTTTGTGCTTTCAAGAAGCTTCTCAGCCTTTTCGTTAGCATCAGCAAGGGTTTTATCAGCAATTGCCTTTGCTTCGTCAATGTTCTTCTCTGCAGTTGACTTTGCCCAGATAAGCGCATCAGCAATTGAATTTTTACGCTGATTATACTCGTTGAGCATAGGAAGAACCTCGTCAAGCTTTTCGCTCAGGGCTTTTCTCTCATTATAAAGCTTGTTATAGCTCTGATAAACACGCTGAAGGAAGGCGTCGACCTCAATAGCCTTATAGCCGCCCTTTCCGTTCTGTGAAAAGCTCTGTATTGTAATCTGATTGGGAAGCATCATAAATTATCAGTCCTTTGTCTTATTTTATCTGATGGAATCAAGGTCAACCTGACTCTGGAAATCACCGCAAAGCTCAACATTCTCGGGAACAAAAACGATAATGTTTTCGTCGAGTCGTGCAAAGATTGCATTTGTAACACATCTTGCACCGTCAAGGAAATCCATTGCACGGCGCTTCTGGTCATCGGTAAGGGGTGAGAAGTTGACAATAATGATTGTATCCTTCTCCATCATAAGAAGTGCAACGTCCTTTGCACCGTAAATTTCATAAAGAGTGATTGAATTAAGCTTGAACTTATTTACAGGTCTGATACTGTTCATACTGTAAATATTGCCGGTCTTTTTCTCGGTAGCCGGTGCGGGGTTATATTCGGGAACGGGAGTTGAGGTGCTTTTTGCGAAGCTGTACTCGGGAGCGTTGAGACCGCCCGTAGGAGAATAGCTATAGCTGCTGCTGTTATAAGCGGGAGGTGCCATATCACCGTCAAACATAGGCTCGGCAGGCTGCTCGTTATAATCCTCCTCGTTTACCTCATCCTCATCGTAATCCTCATCGTTTGCAAAAAGCTTTTCGTTAACCTTGTCCTTGAAATTTTTAAAGAAATCCATTTCGTTTACTCCTTCACTTTTTTAATTTTATCAATATAATCTTTCGCCGAAAATACTGCTTCCGACCCTTACAAGAGTGGAGCCGTTTCTTACGGCAGACTCAAAATCTGATGACATACCCATTGAGAGCACACACATATTTATATTATCTAACTTTTTATCTCTAATGTCAACAAATATTTTGTGCATTTGCGAAAAATATTTATCAAGCTCCTGCTCTGTGTCACAAATAGGAGGAATTGTCATAAGACCCTCAACGGAAATACCCTTTAAAAGAGACACCTGATAAAGCAAATCCTCAAGAGCGGAAAGCTCAAGTCCTGTTTTGCTTTCCTCCATACCGATATTTACCTCAACAAGGCAGGGAGTAACTATCCCCTTTTCCTCGCTTCGCTTCGATATTTCCCTTGCAAGCTTAAGACTGTCAAGAGACTGAATCATGGAAACCTCGGAAACAATCTGCTTTACCTTGTTGGTCTGGAGATGTCCGATAAGGTGAGCATCGCAGCTTTCAAGGTTAAGATACGGCTTTTTGGAAAGAAATTCCTGCACCTTATTTTCACCGATAAGCCTTATTCCGTTTTCAAGTGCGTGATTTATAAATATCGGCTCAACGGTTTTAGTAACGGCCATAAGGGTTATCTCGTCGGGATTTCTGCCGACGGAGGTTGCCGCTTTATATATTTTTTCTCTTATGGTATCAAGGTTATGCTCAATGTTTGAAAAACGTTTTTCTACAGATAATTCTACCATTTCCGTTTCCTTTCATCGGTTTATTTATTGGAGCGGATAATGTCAGCGGCTTCATTTATGATGTCAGCCCTGCTTTTTCCGTCGATATATATCCAGTTGATATTCTCTCTTTTTCTGAACCAGGTAAGCTGCCTTTTTGCATAACGGCGTGTTTCCATTTTCAGCTTTTCAACGGCATCGTCAAGAGTGCATTCGCCGTCAAAATAAGGCCTAAGCTCCTTGTATCCCATAGCCTGCCTTGCCGTAGAAGAAACCTCACCCTCAAAGAAGCTCCTTGCCTCCTCAAGCAAGCCCGCTTCAAGCATTTTATCAACCCTTAAATTGATACGGTCATAAAGAAGCTGTCTGTTCATTGCGTTGATTCCGATTATACAGAAGCGGTATTTACTTTCGTTAATATGAGACAGACGGCATTGCTCCGAAATTGTTTTGCCCGTGCTGTAATAAACCTCAAGGGCACGGATAATCCTTTTTTCATCGTTGAGATGAAGCCGCTCAGCCGTTTCGGCGTCGATTTCATAAAGCTCCCTATGAAGAGCCTCAGCGCCCTCTGCTGAGAGCCTTTGCTCAAGCCTTTCGCGGATATCGCTTTCTTCATAATCAAGAAACTCCGTATTATTGACGAGTGTATCAACATAAAAGCCCGTACCGCCCGCAACAACGGGAAGCTTACCTTTAACGAGTATTGCTTCGATAGCATCTGTTGCCGCCGTTTTGAACTGATTTACGCTGAAAGCCTCATCAGCACCGATTATGCTTATAAGGTGATGCGGTATGCCCTGCATTTCATCAGGTGTGGGCTTTGCCGTCGCAATGTCCATATCCTTATAAATCTGCATCGAATCAGCGGAAACTACCTCACCGTCAAAGATCTTTGCAATTTCAACTGCAAGTGCGGTTTTACCCGAAGCTGTAGGGCCTACAACAACCGCAACAAGTGGTTTTGTCATAATATATTCTCCGTTTTTACTGAATTCTGCCGAACTGCTTTTCAAGGTCGTATTTACTCATTTCAATAAGCACGGGACGGCCGTGAGGACAGTAGCGTATTTCATCGTCATAAAGCACCTGCTCTGCAAGAACCTTCATCTCGGCGGTAGAGTTCTTATATCCCGCCTTTATGGCCGCCTTGCATGCCGAGGTGTGGTGTATACGGTCAATTTTTTCGCTTTCTACGTTTGTCTTGTTCTGTACAAGATAGGATGCAATTTCAACAACGGTATCCTCAATATCGTCGCCCGAAATGAGCATAGGACACTCACGCACGATTACAACACCCGAGCCGAAATCCTCGACAAGATATCCCGCCTTTGAGAAAGTGTCGAGATTTTCAAGAACTGTATTATAATCATTCTTATTGAGAGTTACCGTAACGGGAGAGAGAAGCACCTGAGAAGCAACCTTGTTCTGTGCCGCCTTTTTGATTTTATTATAAATCACTCTCTCGTGAGCGGCGTGCTTGTCTATAAAGTAAACCTTGTTGTCATATTCACAGATTATATAGGTCTTGAAGGCTTCGCCGAGAAGTCGCAGAGGTCTTACCGTTTCCTCCTCCTGCTCCTTTGTCCTTACGGGAACAAAATTATGAGCGGGCGGAGTATATTCCGTCGGTGCAGGTGCTGCGGGCTTCACTTCGGAAGTGGCCTCTTTTTCCTGCGTTTTAACTGCAGGCTGAGGTGTAACGGAAGGCTTAGCCTTGAATGAAGAAATAAGATCGGGCTCGTCATTGCTGCTCACCGCAAAATTCCCGCCCTGCACGGCAGAAACCTTTGCCCTGTATTCCGACGAAGGAATATTTGTCCAGAAATCCTTTTTCTTTTCGGGAACGGTAGCAGTGACTGTCTGCGGCTTAATCTGAACCGGCTCGTTTCTGATTTCAGAAGCGACCGGCTTAGCTGCAGGAGCAACGGGCTTTTCTTCGTCATCAACGGCAAGGAAAAGCTGACTTGCATTGGCACGGGTCTTTTCCGCAACCCTTGCAACATTTATTGCAACGGGAGTATCGGCGGTCTCAATTGCGCTTTTTACCGCATAATAAACCGCTGAGGATACCCTTCTTTCGTCGCTGAAGCGCACCTCTGTTTTTGCTGGATGAACATTGACGTCAACAAAATTCGGGTCAAGCCTGATATTAAGAACACAGCTCGGAAATTTTCCGACCATAATGGAATTTTTGTAGGCATTTTCCATTGATGCCATACAGGAGCGTGATTTTATATGTCTGCCGTTAAGGAAAAAATACTGCATAGAGCGTGAAGGGCGGGAAAAGGCAGGCTTACATACATAGCCCTCAACTCTTATACCCTCAAGCTCGTAGTCTACTTCAACAAGTGAATCGGCAAAGGCTCTGCCGAAAACGGAATATATAGCCGAAAGAGCCTTACCGTCACCGGGAGTGATAAGAGCCTGCTTGCCCTCACGGATGAAACGGATGCTTACACCGGGATTGGAAAGCGCTATACGGTCAACGACCTCTGCAACAGCATTCGCCTCAGAAACATCACGCTTGAGGAATTTCATTCGTGCAGGAGTGTTGAAAAACAAATCTCTTACAATAATCGTTGTACCGAGAGGACAGCCTGCCTGCTCATAGCGGGTCTGTACACCGCCCTCTATAGCAAAGGATGTGCCGCTCTGCTCATTTTCGGCTCTTGTAAGAAGCTCTGTGCGGGAAACTGCCGCAATAGACGCGAGCGCCTCACCGCGGAAGCCGAGGGTGAAAATTGAATTAAGGTCATTTTCATCGGCAATTTTACTTGTTGCGTGGCTGATGAATGCCTTGGGAACATCCTCGTTTTCGATACCGCAGCCGTTGTCGGTGATTCTTATATAAGTAACACCGCCGTTGCGGATTTCAACGGTAACAGAGGTTGCACCCGCATCTATTGAGTTTTCCATAAGCTCCTTGACAACGCTGGCGGGTCTTTCAACAACCTCACCTGCAGCAATAAGCTCAGCTATGTGCTTTGATAAAACATTGATTTTAGCCACGGTGCAGCCTCCTTTTTATATTTTTTTACTTAGGTTTTATACATCTGTGCTTTTTGCAAAAGCAACAAGCTCGTGAAGCGTTGTAAGGGCTTCAATCGGAGTTAAGGTGTTTACATCAATATCCTTAAGCCTCTGTGCAAGCTCACTGTTGAACTTGCCTGAAAGTGAAAGCTGAGCCTCTTCCTTTTCTTCCTTCTGCGGAAGAGATTTCATAAGCTGTGAGGCATCGGGACGGTTAGCTTCAAGATATTTAAGAATTTTCCTTGCCCTTGAAAGCACCGTCTGAGGAAGATCGGCAAGCTTTGCAACCTCAATTCCGTAGCTTCCGTCGGCCGGGCCGCGGACGATACGGCGAAGGAAAATTACATCCTCTCCCCTCTTTTTGACGGAGATGTTGTAATTCTTGATGCCTTCAAGCTGATTTTCAATTTCAGTCAGCTCGTGATAATGAGTTGAGAAGAGTGTTTTTGCGCCGATTTTCTTTTTATCGGCAATATATTCAAGCACGGCTCTTGCAATACTCATACCGTCAAAGGTAGAAGTACCGCGGCCGACCTCATCAAGGATAATAAGGCTGCTTCTATCGGCATTTTTTAAGATATCGGAAACCTCACTCATTTCAACCATAAAGGTCGACTGACCCGTTGCAAGGTCATCGGAGGCGCCGACACGGGTGAAAATACTGCCGACAATACCAAGCTCCGCACTCCTTGCGGGAACAAATGAGCCGATCTGAGCCATAAGGCAGATGAGAGCAACCTGACGCATATATGTTGATTTACCCGCCATATTGGGACCTGTGATAATAGCGCAGCGGTTGCCGTCACAGTCCATATTTGTATCGTTAGGCACAAAGGGCGCATCCCCCAGCATAAGCTCAACAACGGGGTGTCTGCCGTCGGTGATTTTAAGAGCAGAGGAATCGGTCATTGCAGGGCGGACATAGTTGTTTTTAAGCGCCGCATTGGCAAGAGAGCAAAGCACATCTGTAACGGCAATAGCATCCGCAGTTGCCTTGATTCGGTTAAATTCCTTTGCAACTGCCTTTCTCACCTGACAGAAGATTTCATATTCAAGCTTGACCATTCTTTCCTGAGCACCGAGCACCTTGCTTTCAAGGTCCTTAAGCTCCTGCGTGATATATCTTTCGCAGTTTGAAAGAGTCTGCTTTCTTATATATGTTTCGGGCACAAGCTCCTTATAAGAGTTTGTAACCTCAATATAATAGCCGAAAACTCTGTTATAGCCGATGCGAAGCTTTGGAATACCTGTTGCATCTTTTTCGCGGCTTTCAATTTCAGCGATGTACTTTTTACCGTTGTTCTTGATATCGGCAAGGTAATCAAGCTCCTCGTTGAAGCCCTCGCGGATAAGGTCTCCCTCACGGACGGTGAAGGGGGCATCCTCTCTGATTGCATTGTCAATAAAGCTATAAATATCCTCAAGGCAATCAAGGGCGTTATGCTGACTTACAAGATAAGCACTCTTACAGTCGGAAAGCTGAGCCTTGATAGCAGGCAGAGAGGCTATTGTCTGCTTAAGTGAGTTTAAATCCTTTGCCGTAGCCGTTTCATAAACAATACGGGTGAGGAGTCTTTCTATGTCAAATATATTTTTAAGAGCAGATGAAAGCTCTGTAAGCTTCATATTATCATTATAAAGCTCGTCAACCGCATTATGTCTGCGTGATATCTGAGCGAGATTTATAAGGGGCTTTTCAAGCCATGAGCGCAACATTCTTTTACCCATGGAGGTACCCGTACTGTCAAGCACCCACAGAAGTGAGCCCTTCTTTTCACGGCTTCGCATGGTTTCCACAATTTCAAGGTCGCGCTTTGTGGAATAGTTTATTTTCATAAACTGATTTTCGGAATAAAGATTGATTTCCCTGATATTGTCAAGGTCATTCTTCTGTACGTTTTTAAGGTATTTGATGGCGCTACCCACGGAAGCAACAGCCGAAGGCATAGCGTCAAGACCGAGAGCGGTTATTTTCTCCTTTGAAAAATGCTCACAGCATACTCTGTAGCAGTCATCAAAGGCAAAGTAATCATCGTCGGGAAGCTCGCAGGAGGCTTCGATTTTTTTGGAAATAAAGGTTGTAAGTCCCTTTATTCCGGCACAGGTCTTGTTAAGAATGATTTCACTCGGTGAGAAAACGCCAAGCTCATTCGTAAGAGAGGCTTCTATATCCTCCTCGGGCGAAAATGAGGTAAGGTTGAGTGTACCTGTTGAAACGTCAACAAAGCAGATACCCGCACCGTTCTCATCAACGTAAATTGAGGTAAGGTAATTATTTTTGTTTTCGTCAAGCATATTGTTTTCGATGATACTGCCCTTGGTGATAATGCGGACAACATCTCTTTTGACAATGCCCTTTGCAAGAGCCGGGTCTTCAACCTGCTCGCAGATTGCAACCTTGTAACCGTTTTTTACAAGCCTTGCAATATAGTTGTCAGCAGAATGAAAGGGAACACCACACATCGGTGCCTTTTCACCGTTACCGCAGGCTCTGCCCGTAAGGGTAAGCTCAAGCACCGAGGATGCAGTTTTTGCATCCTCGAAAAACATTTCATAAAAATCACCCAGGCGGAAAAACAAAATAGTGTCCGGATAATCCTTTTTTATTTCAAAGTACTGTGCCATCATTGGTGTCATTTCAGAC
>JAZOVO010000073.1:0-17308 GCA_045658745.1 Acutalibacteraceae bacterium
GATAAGGAGTTGTTTGAATTGGTACAGGAAAAAATGAAGCAGAATAAGAAAGCCCCTGCAAAGCACAAAGCGGAAGATGAATATCTTTTAACTACAAAGCTCTATTGCGGCAAGTGTCAGTGTCTTATGGTTGGTGAAAGCGGTACAAGCAGAACCAAGTTTGTACACCGATACTACAAGTGTGTAAGTGTAAAGAATCACAAAGGCTGTGACAAGAAAACAGTTAAAAAGGCTTGGATTGAAGACATTGTTGTTGACAGCATCCGCAGACTCATTATGAATGATGAAACCATTGAATATTTAACCGACCAAGCACTTGAAACCTTTAATAAGGAAAGCACTGTTCTCCCCATACTGCAAAAGCAATATGCACAGACCTTAACAGCAATCAATAATCTTATTACAGCTATGGAGAAAGGTATCATAACACCTACAACCAAAGAGCGAATGGAAGAGCTTGAAGCAGAAAAGAGTGAGCTTTCAATCAGGATTATGAAAGAAGAAATGTCAAGACCAAAGCTTACCCGTGAGGAAATTTTATATTGGTTCTACAAGTTCCGTAAGCTCAATCCAAAGAAGCTTGACCACAGAAGAACTTTAATAAATAACTTTGTTAACTCAGTATTCTTATTTGAAGACAGAATGGTAATTACCTTCAACTTCAAAGACGGTACTGAAACCATAACCTTTGCCGACCTCGAAAAGTCGGCATTGGGTTCGGATTTCAAGGTGTCGGGTGCACCATATTGAGTATTCATAAGGGATTTGACCTGTGAATACTCAATTTTTTATTATCATATCAAAGCATATAACCCACTATGACACTTTCAGTTTTATAACTGCAAAGATGTCAAGTGGGTTTGTTTTTTTATTACAAATTTATTTGCTTGCTAAAATCTTCAAGAGCCATCAACCACAACTCATCTTTTTCTTTTTCGGCTCGCCATTTACAATGTTTTAATTCATTTTCCAATAATGAAAAAGGCATTTTTAATAATCTATCAAAAATAACATATGCGCCGGGCCAGTTCAAATCTTGTAACCATTTAAATAATAAGCATAAATATGGTTTGAGTTCGTCATCAGATTTTAATGCTATAACCCTTGCACACGGTTCCCATATAGATTTTGAATTTTCAGGAATAATCGGTTGAATAAAAGGATAAAGGTATTTATATTTTATTGCCTCATTTATACCAACAGCAATCTTAGATTCATATTCTTCATCAGTGTATGATGCACCCCAAATAAATGATTCGTAAATTTCGTCTAATGTCATATAGAACACCTCTCCTTATATTAAGTATAACATAACCGAAAATAAAAGTAAACATAATGTATAATCCCTTATGAACACCCGCACCATGACTAAGTAACCAAAAGATTGCTGAGTTCTTTTTTTCGTATTTTCATCAACCGTACACATTTTGCATAAGTGTTTCATTTCAGTCAAAAATCTTGACACGGTGATACAAATGTTATAAAATATATATACAAAATAATTAACGGAGGTAACAAACTATGCTCGCTATTCTTGCTTTTCTCAGCGATATTCCGCTTTATATTTCCGCTATCTTTGAGGCCATCAAGGAAAAACTCGGCATAAGCTTTTAACCGATAATTATAATTGATAATCATAACCACCCGTTTGACGGGTGGTTATGATTTTTACTCCCAATTATACGTAATCCTCTCGCCGTCAATGTCCCATACCTTCGGCACTCTCGTGTCAAAAATATCAACAGGAGCAAAGTCGTGATTCTTTTCGTTAAAGACCCTGTAAGCGGTCTTGATGTCACGTCTCATTTCCTCTGTAATCGTATTGTTGCAGGAAATGAAAAGGGGAGTGTTGCTTTTTGAAAGAAGCTCAAGCCATTGCCTGTTCTTCTCCCAAGGGATGTAGCTTTTAAGTATGCCTACACAGTCGGCATCGCACATATAAAAGTTCTCGTTCTGCGCAAGACGGAAGGCGAGGGTGTTGACACCCATAGTTTTTGTGCGGTCCCACTCTCTGCCGCTTGTGTCGTCACCTGTGCGGTAGATGTGTACAAGTCCCGCGGAAAGGTGTGAAACGGTGTTGCAGCCGATGATGTACATATCACCCGCCGCCTCCTTTATAAGGCGGTAGAAGTCAAGCACAATTTCAGCGTTGGTCTTGGTCTTATCGTAAAAATGCCAGTCAGCCTCCGCTGTCACGGTTTCGCCCATATCCGCTCCGAATTTGCCGAAAAGGTCAAAGGTGGAGAAGTCGTGCTTGATAAGCTCAAAGCTCCAGCCATTTATGCGCTCAATGTCGGCTCTGATATAAGCCTGAACGTCAGGGCGGGTGGGATCAAGATATTGCCTTCTCTTTCCGTTGGGGATTTTCATTTCCTTTTTGAGGGCTCTGTCCTTGTTGCGGAGAAGTCGCACCCATATGCCGGGTCTTGCACCGAGGCTCTTTATCTCGTCGGCAAGCTTTTTCATGTCCCTGAACTTTCTGTTGGGGAGCCAGGGTCCTGCACATCTGTGCTTCTGCCAGCAGTCGTCAATAACCTCAAAGGGCTTGTTGTCAATGCCCTCAGAGAGCTCAACCTGAAGTGCGGCGTCAGAAACAATCTGCTTGTAGCTGCTTTTTCCGTAGGCATAGTACCAGTTGTTGCCGCCGTAAACCCTTTCCTTGGGAAGCAGGGGTTTGTCACAGAGAAGTCTGCAGTAATCCTTAAGGCAGGAGTAAACGTCGCTGCTTTCGTATTCAGCTTTAACGAATGTGGCAAGGTGAAGCCGTCTGCCGTCAAGATGAACGCCCTTTCCGCCGTTTCTGCAGTCCACGGTAGCACGGATGCCATCACTGTCAAAACGGAAGCTTACAAAGGCATTAGGGCCTGTTTTAACACCGAAGCACATTGACCTCTCCTTATCCGTTGCAATGAAGTACCAGGGCATAAAGCGGTCATTTTTTTCTACGGGTAAAAATTCAAGGTTAGCGTAGCTTCTTTCCCATGCGTCGCCGAGAACAAGGAAGCCGTCGGTATTTTCCGTGCTCCATTTAAGCTTTACGTACCTCGGGCGGTCAGCCGTTGCAGTGAGGTATAAATCAAGGTGGTCGCCGTTAAGCTCTGT
Source organism: Acutalibacteraceae bacterium (assembly GCA_045658745.1). GTDB lineage: Bacteria > Bacillota > Clostridia > Oscillospirales > Acutalibacteraceae > UBA6857. The sequence goes on from JAZOVO010000073.1 coordinate 3,103, forward strand.
TTCAAGTCTGCAGTCGCTGATGTTGCTGTCGCATATTATTTCATAGGTGAAATCCTTAAGGTTGAAAATCATTTTATTTCACGTCCTCACCGATAATTGTGTTTATGTTCTTTTCCATAAGCTCGAAAAATCTGCCGACGATTTTTTTGTCCTCGTCGTTTCCGCGTACGCACATGGAAAGAGTGATAATGTTTTTATAGGTTGTAACGGTGAGAAGCACAAATGGCTTGTACTTTACCGCACCCGACATAAAGGCATCGGCGGGCTCGTTGCCGTCAAGGGCAAAGTGTTCACCCTTGAGCACACCGATGTTGCTCATTGCCATAAGGGGGTTAGAGTAGCCGATTTTGATGATTCCCTCGGATACAGCGTGAGGAAGGAAGGAGTAGCCGAAGTTTAAAAGGGGAAGTCCGTAAAGACCCATAAACTTGTCCTTCTTGAAGCGGTTTGAGCTTCGTACAACATACTGCACCGTTTCAAAAATATCGCGGCCTCTTTCGGGGATTGCACACTGCATCCAGGAGGTATGGTTTGTAAAGCCCTTGCCCTCAACCGTATCCATATGACGGCGAAGGTCGATTGCATTTGAAATCATAACCTTGTCGGTGGCGGGGTAGCCTGCAAGCTCGTAGACGCTGTAAAAATAGCTTGCAAGTATAAGCTCGTTGATGGTTGCGCCAAGCTCCTTGCCCTTTGCCTTGAGCTTCATCAGAGTATCCTCGGTGAATTTTTTACGGGCGATAAATGCGGCGTCGCGGATGTTGTCATCGGTGAGGGGGAACTTGTGGTCATCCCTTGCATTGATGTTTTTGAAAAGACGCTGTGCAACGCCTGCCTCGGTTTTTGAAAAGCCTGAGTAAACATCGTTGTAGGAGCGTGAGCCTGTTCTGTATTTTACGGGGCTGATGCCGTCTTTTACATAGGCTGTGTAGTTTTCACAGAAGGACTGCAGGAAGTATTTGAGGTCGCCGCCGTCCATACACATATGGTTTTCCACCATACAAAGGGTGCTTTTACCGTCCTTGATAAAAAGGGCAACCTTCATCTGTATATGAGCATCAGGTGCTATGTACTGGGTGAGGAATTCATCGGCGGCAGAATCAAGGTCGTCAGGATAGCTGACGGTGAAAACGTCTTCGATTCTGTAGGGCATAACCTCCCAATGGGTGGAAAGCTTTGTGTCCACAAATTTTGAGTGAAGCACGGGAGTCTTTTCAAAGGCGCAGATGATTACGGTTTTAAGCGCTTCAATGTCGGGAACAAAATCGTATTTTAACTCAACGTGTACCATACGGTCGTTGAAGTCACGGAACAGATAATGCATCTTATCCCAGAGCTCGGCAGTTAATTTGCGTTTCATTATTCATCCACCTCCTGCTTGTACATAAAGTATTTCATATTGCTCATAATTACGGCAAGGATATATCCGAGGTCAACAACAAGACCGAGAAGGATAAACGGCCAACCGCCCGTCCAGGTTAAAACACCGTAGGCGGCAAGGATGATGTAAAGCATTGTTGCAATTACGGGCATATATACAAAGAAAGAGATTGTGCGGAATTTCTGCTTTGTTATGTAAGAAAATGCGAGGTCACAAAGGAACATAAGCATTACACCGCCGATTACTATGGGCCAGGTGATAACAGCGGGGAACATCATCAGGCAGAAAAGGAAAACGAAAACTGCAACTAACATTGTGCAGATTGCGATAAGCACTCTTGCAATGGGATGGAATATTATCGGCATACTGCAAAGCTTTTTAATGCCGAAGCTTAAGTAGAAGATAACCATTGCGAAAATTCCGCCGACGATGATAAGCCAGGTCTTGTTCCAGGCATCTGTAGCGTCGCTTACCCAGAAATAAGCAACGAAAATGAGAATAAGGCTGATAAGTCCGCCGACGGGAAGAATAACCTTAAGCTTTTTGTTAAGCATACGCTTTTTTTCTTCCTTTTCAAAAACGGGAAAGCCCGCCTTAAGGTCGCCGAATTCGTCGGCAATAATATCAGTAAGCACCTTTTCACTTGTAATTCCTGCGTGGGTGATCTCGTTAGCTCTTTCGGTCATGTTGTCGAGGAGTTTTCTTTTGTAAAGATAGGTCATACGGTTATCCTTGAGCCCTTTGCAGGAGGACTCAATGTAATCAATGAAGCTTTTCATAAATGCACCTCCGTTTAATTTGTGACATTTTTATACATTTTCAGTATAACAGACATAACCTTAATTATCAATTAAAGATTACCTTTTATTATGTAAATTTTTTTTATATAAAATAACAAAAAGCATTGTTTTGTAAACTAAAGGCACAACGGGTATTGCATTTAAAGTACAGTTGAGTTAAAATGTAATAAACGAAATAAGGAGGAAATATTATGTTCAATTCACTTTTTGCAAAAATAGCCGCACTTATCACAAGTGCAATTCTTGGCCTCGGAATATTTTTCGGAGCATATGAGCCCGCAACCACAAAGGGTGCGGAGAATTATCTTGACGGTGAAATCAAAAATGTAATTTATCTTATAGGTGACGGTATGGGCTTTGAGCACCTTGAAAAAACCAAAAGAGAGAGGGGCGTCAGCCTCGCAATGGATACCTTCCCCGTTAAGGGCAGCTCTATGACCCGCTCATTCTCCAACAAGGTTACCGATTCTGCCGCAGGCGGAACGGCTCTTTCAACGGGTGTAAGAACAAAAAACAGCGCACTCGGCGTTTATCCTCTTGACCTTAAGGCAAGGTTTTCAAATCCCGTAAGCCTTACTGAAATATGCAGGGACAGAGGTATGCTCACGGGCGTTGTTACAACGGATAAGAATTCGGGTGCAACTCCCGCATCCTTTTCTGCTCACACCTCTGACAGAAACAATACCGAGGAGATTGTTGCCGATCAGTATGAATCGGGCTTCAACATCATCTGGGGTGAAAGGGACGGCGTTGCATCAAAGGAAGGCGCAGAGGCTAACGGCTTTACCTATGTTACAACCTATAGCGAAATGACGGCTCTTGAGGAGGGCAGCCGCAGCTTTGCGCAGTTTGAAAACGTTCTCTGGAAAACTGAGCAGGCAGACGCAAAGACTCCCACCCTTGAGCAGATGGCGGTCAAGGCGGTTGATATTCTTGACGATACGGATGAGGGCTTCTTCCTTATGATTGAGGGCGCTCACATTGACAAGCACTCCCACAGTAACCTTTCTGACGAAATGACCGAGTCCCTCCTGAGCTTTGACAGAACAGTTGAGGCAATGCTCGATTATGCAAAAGCAGACGGTGAAACCCTTGTTATTGTTACCGCCGACCACGAAACGGGCGGCATCACCGCTGAGGGCAGGTTCACAAGCGACGGTCACACGGGTGTGAACGTTCCCGTGCTTGTTTACGGCTCGGATAAGCTTATTGAGCAGGGCGAGACCCTCAATAACTATGAAATACCCATAAGAATAGCCTACACAATCGGCTTTACGAAAGAGGAATTTCCGAGGACTGTCAGTAAATAATCAGACTGCGGATAACGGCACAAGAGCAATATGATAAATCAAAAATCCTTCAAAGCATAACGCTTTGAAGGATTTTTTTAATCTTCAACCATATTCCTTATTTTCTGCGGCACCGTCAGCTTTTCAAAGCCGTAGAATTTGGCCGCATTTTCACCGAGGAAAAGAGCCTTGTCGCTCCGGCTGATTTCATCACACTTTACAATAAAATCATAGCTCATTTTATAGGTGATAGCCGTCATTGTGCGGGGGTAGTCGCTGCCCCACATAAGCTTGTCAAAGCCTACAAGGTCGGCGGCTTCTTTGATTGCCTTAACCGCCGAGGGGTAGGGGTAGAACTCGCTGTTGAAAAGCCAGGTGATGCCTCCGCTTTCAACGAAAACGTTTCTGTTTTTTGCAAGCTTAATCTGCTCAAGCCAGCCCGCTCTTGTGACCATACCGAAGTGACCGATTGCAATGCGTAAATCGGGAAAGCGGTCGATGATTTCCTGCATCATAACCGTCTGCCCGTCACCGTCGGCAAGGTCGATTGAAATGAACATACCCTTTTCGTTTGCCTTTTCAAAAGGGGAAAGGTGGTTGAGGAGGTTTTTATCCTTAAGCCTTGAGGCGCAGATTTTAATTCCGTCAAAGCCGTCGAGGGCACCCATTTCCTTTTCCTCGTAAAGGGCACAGATTTTTATTCTGTCGGGATATTCTGCCTTTGCTTTGAGGAGATAGGCGTCCTGATTTCCGTCGATATACTCCTGAGTTATAACCGTAGCGGAAACTCCCGCATAGTCCATATTAGCTATGAACCGTTCCGCGGAGTTCACTCCGTCGGTCATATAGGGCGGCATCATCTGACGGATTTCACCGCCGAAATCACTCTTGCCGCCGCCGATATCGTAGACGGGCTTACCGTTTACTATTCCTTGCTGTTTGCCCCACAGGTGGGCGTGTGCATCTATAATCATTTTCATCGTTACCCTATCCTTATAAGCACCTTCGCCAGAGTGCCGTCGTTTTGTGTAAGTGCCTCAAAGGCCTTTGTAGCGTCAGCCATATCGTAAACGGCACTTACCATTTTCATTACATCCGCCTTTTTGTCCTTCACAAGGTCAATGTTATTGATAAAATCAGCCTTGAGAGCATTTCTGCTGCCGTGGATATTAAGCTCCTTTTTAAGGATAACCGAATGTATGAAGCTTGTCTCTCTCTTGCCGTTACCGATGAGGATAATATTTGCACCGAAGGCGGCAGAGTCGATGCAGTTAAGGAAGGTCTCGGGTGCGCCGCAGGCCTCAATGCAGACGTCAAAGCCGTTGCCGTTTGTGAACTCGTTGGTGAATTCCTCAAGGCTCTGATTTTTTGTGTTTACAACGGCATCAGCGCCGTACTCCTTTGCAAGCTCAAGTCTGTTGTCAAGAATATCGGCAACAACAATTTTTTTGCACTTCTGCTTTGCGGCAAGCAGGGCAAAAAGACCGATAGGCCCTGCACCCACAACAAGAACAGTATCGGTGTCCTTTATTTCGGCACGGGAAACGGCGTGCTGCGAAATTGCAAAGGGCTCGATGAGGGCAAGCTCCTCGGCGGAGAGACCCTTGCCGTCAAAAATACGCTCAACGGGCATTGCCACATATTCGCAGAAGGCACCGTCACGCTGAACGCCCATTGTCTGATTATCCGTGCAGCAGTTGACAAGTCCTCTTTCGCAGGAGTAGCAGGTGCCGCAGTTGAAATAGGGGTTGCAGGTTACAATGTCGCCCTTTTTAAGTCCGCGGTCGTTTTCGGGGATTTCGACAATCTCCGCTGAAAACTCGTGACCGGGGATTCTCGGGTAGGTGGTGAAGGGCTGATTGCCCGTGTAGGAGGCAACATCAGCTCCGCAGATGCCGACACACTTGATTTTTAAAAGTGCCTCACCCTCCCTGACCTCGGGCATAGGGATTTCCTTTATTTCTATCTTATTGGGATTTTCAATAACTATAGCTTTCATTATTCGTTCACCTCAATAAACTCTTTGTTCCAGATTATGCCCGTCTTAAGGGGAGCGCCCTTTGAGAAAATTCTGTTTTCGTAGGCATATAAGGGGTCGGCGGTGAATTCGTCCTTGTCGATAAGCTCAACAACCTCATCGTAGCGGCTGTCAACAAGTACTTCAATTGCCTTTTCCATATGCTCCTGACGGAAGTTGATGGAAGCAAAAATAACGTGGTTTTCAAAGCCGAAGGGCATAGTGTCATACCTTACAACGGGACCGAGGGAGAAGCTGTTGTAAACACCGTTACAGCCGAGCACCTTATGCTCGAAGGCAACGCGGTGCTCAATATCCGTACCGCTTGTACCCACAAACATTGTAGCGCGTGAGCCGAGCTTTTCTATAATTTTTTCAGCAGTTTCCTTTTCGCTTAAGCCCGCCGTGCAAAGGTAGTCGGCCTTTGCAATTTCCTTACTGAAAACAACCTTTTTACTCGTCTCGTCACTTCTTCCGATAAAGAGAATTTCAGCATCGGGGTGATTTCTTCTGATTTCGGCGGCAATGAAAAGTCCCGTCATACCAAGGCCGAAAATAACGGTCTTTTTAAAAATGTTGTCCTTTGCAAGCTTTCTTGCTTCCTGCTCGGAGCACTTGTGCTTTGCCATTTCCACGCGGAAGTTCTGTGCTTCACCGATGTCCTCCATACGCTCAAGCTGGAAAATAGCGCAAGCGTAGGGGTCAGCAAAGGAGAGCCTTTTCGCAACGGAAAGGGGAAGCTTACTCAGTCCCTCGTACTTTTCGGGAAGGGGGAGAAGCATATCGGGGTTAAAGTAGTTCTTGTCGCAGAAAAGTCCGTCCGCTCCGTCGCAGCCGTATTCAAAATAGGTTTCGTCCTCGGTGTAGCGGGTGGGGTCCCAGCTGTCACCGCCGCGGATAAGTACAATTGCAAAGCGGTTTTCTGAGGGCACCCATACAACGCCCTCGTGACCGTTGATGAGTCTGCTTTCACCCTCGGGAAATTTTTTGAGAAGCTTAAGCTCTCTGCCCATTTTCATAAGCTCAAAGTCCGTTCCGCAGAAGCCCTGGAATACGGGCCATGCCTCAACGCCCTTTAAAAGGGGCTCACCTCTTAAACGCTGCCTTTCGGGGTTGATGAGATTTATTTCACCGTACTTTATCGGCTTTTCTGAATCGTTCTGAAAATAAGTGCCGTAGGTTTTCATTATGTATCTCCTGTGTGTTTCAATTAAAGCAGATTAATTTTAAAGCAAAGGGGTAAGTTTGTCTTTACACCCTCGGGAAGTGCGATTTCAAGCGCTTCCTTTGTTCTTGTGTAGCTTACCTCACCGTAGCCTAAAAGCTCGATTCTGTCAAAGATAACATATCGCATATCGCATCTTCTCAGGCTCTTTATCTTAACGGTGTTTCCGTCGGGACGCATCTGGAAGGCAAAGAGCTCACCCTCTTTATAGGTGAAGCGGAAGTCCTCGTTAGTGAAGGCCTTTTCGTCGCTGTCCTTGAAGGCTCCGTCCTCGGCATTTACCGTACCCTCACCGAAGTATCTCCAGGGTACTGTGCCGTAAATGCCCTCACCGTTAGTCCCGAGCCACTTGCCCATTTCGAGAAGAACGGATGTTTCCTCGTCGGTGATTGTGCCGTCGGGCTTGGGCCCGATGTTGATAAGCAGGTTGCCGTTTTTACTTACAATGTCAATAAGGTCACCGATAACCTGACGGGCGCTTTTGAACTTGTTGTCATTTATGTAGCCCCAGGAGTGCTTGCCGATGTTTGTATCGGTCTGCCAGGGGACGGGAGAAATGCCCGTAAGTGCGCCCTTTTCGATGTCATAGGTTGCAACGGTGTCGGGGAAGGCGTAGTGCTTATAGTTGATTGTTACCTCCTTGCCCCATTCCTCGGCTCTGTTATAGTAGTAAGCCGCAAGCTTCTTAAGGTAGGGCTTGAAGGAGTGATTCTGAATCCACCAGTCAAAGTAAAGAACAGCGGGCCTGTAATTGTCAATCAGCTCGCAGGTACGTACAAGCCAGTCCTGAAGCCACTCCTCACTTGCACCCATTCCCTGAGGGTCTTCTGTGCTGCCGCCCATATGATGTGCATCAAACTCGGGAATATAAACTGCAGGTCCGTAGAAGTCAGCGTAATTCTCATCGTTGACATCGCTGTCAAAGCTTTTGCCGAGGTTCATAAAAAAGTAATGCTCTGCACGGTGGGTTGAAGCACAGAAGGTAAGCCCCTTTTCCTCGCAGGCCTTTTTAATTTCACCTGCAACGTCGGTGCAGGGGCCCATTTCCGAAGCGTTCCAGCGGTTGAACTCTGTTTTGTACATAGCAAAGCCGTCGTGATGCTCACAAACGGGCATAACATATCTGATACCTGCCTTTTTGAAAAGGTCGGTCCACTCATCGGCACTGAATTTTTCCGCCTTGAACATAGGGATAAAATCCTTGTAGCCGAAGTCCTTATGCTCGCCGTAGGTTTTTCTGTGGTGCTCAAACTCACGGCAGTTTTTATCGTACATTGACCTTGAGTACCATTCGTTACCGAAGCCCGGTACGCTGTAAATGCCCCAATGGATGAAAATGCCCAGCTTGTCGCGTCTGTACCAATCGGGGGTTTTGTGGTTAGCAAGGCTCTTCCAGTCAGCCTTGTATTTTCCGTTTTCAATAACAGAATCTATCTGCTGTAAGTATTCTTTAACTGTCATATTTTTTCACCTTACTGCTTTTCCATAACAATAATCTTTGACTGTAATGTGCCGCCCATTTCAAAGGGAAGTCCTACGTTCATAAGATATGCACCGCCGTAGCTTTCCGTTTTACCGTCATATTTAAGGGTGTAGCGAGCAAATTCGTCAAGACCCTTTAAACGGATGTGGAAGAACTTTTCGTTAAAGAAGGTGTTAACGCTCTTGCAAAGGAAGAGAACACTCTGCTTTTCATCCACATACTGGTTAGCGTAAAGGTGGTCGTTATCAAAATCTGCAAGACGGTAAAGCTTACCGAACTGAACGGTGTTTCTGATTTCCTTGTAAAGGGCAATGTATTTGCGGTGAATTTCAAGCTCTTCTTCGGTGTACTTAAGCAGGTTTCCGCCGATGGAAAGGGAGCCCTGCATTGTAACATTGAAGCGGTAGTCAAAATCTCTGGGGCGTGAGCCTCTGTTGGTGTCGGTCACCCATGCACGCATACACTTGATAGGATAAAGCAGGGAGAAGCCGTGCTGAATCTTAAGGCGGTCAATGGGGTCGGTGTTGTCACTTGTCCAAACCATATCAAAGTGGGAAAGTGCACCGTAGTCGGCTCTGCCGCCGCCCGAAGCGCAGCATTCAAGCTGAAGGTCGGGGTGCTTTTCCTTGAGTCTGTCGGCAATTTCGTAAACTGCCTTGACGTGGCGGTACCAGAGCTCCTGGGGATTTTCAAGGTTTTCGCCGCCTGTCTGTGAGTAGGCTCTGTTCATATCCCATTTGATATAGCTGATGTCGTACTCGCAAAGCATATCGTCCATTACCTTGAAAACGAATTCCTTAACCTCGGGCTTTGTGAGGTTGAGAACTAACTGCTGACGAAGAAGGTCTGCATCTCTTGTGTCGTAGTGATATGCCCAGTCGGGATGAGTGCGGAAAAGGTCGCTGTCGGGGTTGACCATTTCAGGCTCAAACCATAAGCCGAAGCGCATACCGAGGCTCTTTACCTTATCAATAAGAGGTTTAAGTCCGTTGGGGAATTTCTCTTTATTTACATACCAGTCACCGAGGCCTGCCCAGTCATCCTTACGCTCACCGAACCAGCCGTCATCCATAACAAAAAGCTCACAGCCGATGTCAGCGGCAAGCTCGGCAAGCTTCTGCTGTCCCTCGCAGCTTACGTTGAACCAGGTTGATTCCCAGCTGTTGTAAAGCACGGGCAGGGGAGCCTTGTTGAAGCTCTTGGGGAGAATATGCTCCACGGCATAAGCGTTCATCTGGTTGCTCATTTCCGCAAAGCCCTTTGTGTAACCGCAGTAAACCGAGGGAGCGTCAAACTCCTCGCCGGGCTTTAATGTATAGGAAAAGTCAAAATCGTTTATGCCGATAACGGCTCTTGTTCTGCCTGCAAAGTCACGGCTCATTTCTACCTTGAAGTTACCTGTCCAGGCAAGGGCGCCGAAGAAAACATCGCCCTCGTCCTCGGTAGCGTTCTGTGAAAGGATGAACATCGGGTTATGGGTGTGGTTGCTTCCGCCCTTTCTGCTGTCAAAGGTCAGCACACCGTTTTTAAGCACGGTATCCTCTCTGTAAAACTCTGCCGCCCAGGAGCCGTTGAAGTTTGTTGCGGTGTAGGGGCGCAGTGAGGGGAGGTTGAACTCTGCAGTTGCAACCTTTTTAAGGGTAATTGCATTTTCGCTCTTGTTTCTGATTTTTACAAAGCGCTCAATTATATCTGTACCCTCTCTGAGTCTGTAAAAGAGTGAAGCTTCAAGGCCGTAATGCTTGTCCTCAAGGATGATTTCGAGTAAGAAGGTGTCCTCATTTTCAAAGGTAACCTCAAAATCCTTATATAAAAGCTGTGCCTCACGGCAGCCGTCGCCGTAAGAGGCTACAAAAGCAGGAGTGCGGTAGCAGGTGCCGCCGTAGGGAAGGTATTCTGTTTTACCGTAGTCCCTTGCTGAATGGTTGGAGTTCTTCTCCCAAGGGGTATAGGTGGATTTGTAATCGTCAATATCGGCGCATTTTCTGCCCCAATGCTCGTGACCTAAAACGCCTGTGCAGTCAACTGCCATAACATAATGGGTGTTTTCGGTTTCGAGGATAAATACTCCGTCTTTTTCAAGTATAAGCATAATTTTATTCTCCTTCGTACATCATATAATAATTGTCAATGTTTTCTCTTTTCCAATGGTCGTGCTTTATGACCTTAAAGCCGAGCTTTTCGTAAAATTTTACGTTTTCGGGGTTCTGTGCTTCAAGTCCTAATTTCCAGCCCTGAGGGACAAGGTCGGCAATGCCTTTTCTGATAAGCGCTGTTGCAATGCCCTTGCCCTGATGCTGCGGGTCAACAAAAACGGGGGAGATAATGTAGCAGTCCTCGGGGAAAACCTTTACATCAAGGTGACCGTAGGCCATAAGGGTTTTGATTGTGTTGGGCAGATAAAGGGCAAGGAAAATATAGTTCGGGCACATAAGAAAGTCGAAGATATCATACTCGTTGTGTGCCTTGCGCCATATACAGATGCCTCTTTTCTCCTCGTCCTCGTAAATTATATCCTCACGGTTTGAGGTGGAAAGACGTTCCATCATAAAATGGTAAACATACTTTTTTCTGATTTTTTCATTTTTTGTGGCATAGGAATGAACGGGGTCATTTACATAAGCCTCTGCCGCCATACGGGCATAGTACTTAAGCTCTTTCCTTGTAAGGGGGCGTTTTTTCATAATTGTTCTCCTGTGTTGCTTTCTTTCATAATTTTTTCAAGTATATCCTTATCCGCAGGGCAGAACTCATACTGCGGAATTTCCTCGGGGGTTATCCATTTTATATCGTTATGCTCAAGCATTTTAACCGTACCCTCGGCAATTGTGCAGTTAAAAAGGGTCAGATGAATAAAAATGTCGGGGTATTCGTGGTCAACCTCGAAAAAAACATCACCGACCTTGACGGTAACATCAAGCTCCTCACGGCATTCACGGATGAGGGCTTCCTCCTTGGTCTCGCCCTCCTCGGTTTTACCGCCGACGAACTCCCATTGCAGGGCACGGGTTTTATTGAGCGGACGCTGACAAATCATAAATTTATCTCCGTCCCAAATAAGTGCCGCTACAACGTGGCGGAAGGGCTTTTTGATGCTGTTTTGCATATATCTCACCTCATCATAATAATACATAAAAACCGCGGGTTTGTAAAGGAAAAAACAGTAAATTTTAAATGCAAAATGCAAAATGTAAAATGCAAAATTGCGGTCGCGTGGAAGCTTTTATATAGCTTTAAGCTCTGACCCGCAGATAAAATTTTTTTGTAAATGTAAAAGAGTAAATTATAATATCTGTGCTTTGGCGGTGCAGCTATAAATTACGGCACCTATCCTGCACGGATATAATACGGAGCGAAGCGACTAATTCATTTTGCATTTTGCATTTTACATTTTGCATTGCTGAATAAAAAAAGACACCCGTAGGTGTCTTTTTTATTCAGTTGTGAACTCTTACCTGAGCGCCGAGGTTGATGGCCTTGTCGGTTGAAACCGCGCCGTCCTCAAAGAGTACAAAATACTGGTAGGTTTCGGGCTCAAAATTGAAGTATTCATCGTCAATTCTGAGGAAGCAGGAGATTGATCCGTCAGAGCCTGAAACGAGAGTAGCGTCGGCAGTTGAGGTGCCCATAACCCTCGCATCGCTCATAATATAAACGGTAACGTAGCCCTCCTTGAAGGTGGGTGAGCTGCCCTCGAGACCTGACATTTTAATTGTTACGTCCTTGCCGCTTCCAAAGCCCGAGGAAACGGAAAGGTCAACGGGGGTGTAAACACGTCCCTGAGTGTCGGTGCTGCCCTCAACATTGGGGCTGTAAACAAAGTTAGGCTCGGTGTAGCCCGGTTCTGTGGGTCTTGTGGGCTCGGTTGTGGTGGGCTGAGTCGGCGGTGCGGTTGTTGTACCGTCGGCTACGGCGTGGGATGTGCCCGGCATTGTGGTTGTAGTAAGAGGCTGAGGAGCCGTTGTGGTTGTAGTTGTTGTGGCGGTTGTTGTAGTTGTTGTAGTGGTCGTTGCGGTAGTGGTAGCCGTTGTAGTGGTGGCTGTGGTCGTTGACGGGCCTGTTGTCTGCTCACCGAAGGTGACGGCTGTTGTTGTAGTGGTTGTGGTGGTCTCCTTTTTGTCAGAGCCGCCCTTTGCTACAAGTCCGATTGCAACCGCAAGCACGATTACAAGACCGATTATAATGAAGTACCACTTCTTGTTGACCTTTTCGCCCTCCTGAATATCCTCTTCGTCATCGGCAAAGGCCTCGGCAAAGTCCTCTCTTTCGTCGTCGCTTGCCTCGTTGTGGATGTGAGCTCTTTTGCCGTAAGGGGGAGCTTCCTCGCTCTGCAGATGGTAGGGATTGCCCGGCTTGGGAGCAACGGGCTTAATGGGCACGGGAGGTGCATAGACTGCGGGCTCGGGCTCTGCGGGAGGCTCGTAGAGATAGTTGTTTTCAAGTGAAGCGGCAAAAATCGCGGGGTCAAGGTAACGCTCGTGAGCACGGAAGGCGGTAGCCTTGAAAATTACGCCCGCAAGCTGATGACTTGCATTTGAGGGAGCGGGGAAAAGGTCACCGCGCATCCTTCTTGCAAAGGCGGTCTCTCTGTCCTCGAGTGAAACGGGAGCGGGATAAGCGGGGAGGAAGGGGAGACGGTTATTGTTAAGAAGCTTATAGATAAGTATGCCGAGAGAGTAGATGTCCGAGCTTATGTCAATAGGAGCCTTGGTGTAAAGCTCGGGCGCGATATATGACGAGGTGATTTTATCCTCGCCGAAGCGACCCTTGCATACGCCGAAGTCGCCGAGCTTGAAGTTGCCGAACTTGTCAACGTAAACGTTTTCGGGCTTCACCTCGTGGTGGATGACGCCTACCTCACGGAAGCCCTCGAGGGCGGCACAGAGGTCAGCACCGATTTTTATAACGTCGTTCTGCCTTGCCGAGTCAACCTTGAGGTAGTCGCTCAGGGGCTGAAGCAGCTCGGTGAGAATTACAAGGTAAAAGCAGGAGCTTTCCTTGATGATTTCATAGTTATCGTAGCGGACAATGTTTTTGTTGTCGCGCAGCATAAGCATTTTTTCCATATTCAGCCTTACGGATTTTTCAACCTCGTCAAGGTACTGCTGAACATTCTGATATATTCCCGAGGAAATAACACGGCTTAATTCTTCGTTGCCCGCGGGGAAGCGGATTGTTTTCAGACACTGGTGGCGGACTCTGCCGTCATCAATTCTGCTGACCTTGAAAACCTTGGAAAATCTGCCCTCGGCAATTTTGCTGTCGACAGTCCATACCCCGAAAAAGGGCTCATAGCCTTTAAGCTTTTCTACGGTCATATTCTCAACTCCTTTAAGTCAATCACAGAACAGTACGCTGATTGACCGATCTTAATAATTTATATTATATAATAGCATTATTATTCTCTTTAGTCAAGTTTCTCAAAGCGTCTGAAGCTTTTACCGTCTCTTTCAACGGTCTCATTCCACATTGAGGCGGGTCTTACCCAGAGTCCGCCCTCACCGTAGAGAGCCCTGTAAACAACGTATTCCTCGAGGGTTTCGCTGTGCCTTGCCGCTCCGATTACCTCGTATTCGTTGCCCTTGAAATGGCGGTATTTACCTTTTTCGATTTCCATAATTTACTCCTTTTGATTTAAATGTAATATAAAAACGTAGGGAGCGACGTCCTCGTCGCTCCGTTTTCGTTTATATTTTCCGCGGTTGCTTTTTTCATATCCTACCGCCTCAAGCCGTATGTTGTCGCTTTTTTACCCTCCGTGGCTTTAACTTTTAAATTCTACTGCCCTGTGCGGGCGGCACTTACTTTTGTCGGTTGCGACAAAAGTAAGCAAAAATGCGCTTAAGTCCGTCGGAAAATCGGGGCCCCCCAAAAGCCCGATAGGCTTTTTGGGGAGGAGGAAGCACAACGGAGCGGTGAGCTTTTCCGTAAGGAAAACGATGAGCGGAGTTTGTGCTGACGATGCAGTGGCGGTGAATTTTTCCGTATCATCCGCGTTCATAACGGTTAAC
>JAZOVO010000074.1:0-9338 GCA_045658745.1 Acutalibacteraceae bacterium
TATATTTGTTGTCGGAGATGAATTGCGAATTACTACAGATTTAATCCGAGGATTTCTTTACGGTGAAAGAGATTTGGGTTGTTATGTTTTCAAACAGGAAGAAACAACTATATTAAAACTACAAGACGGAAGTCACCTAAAGGCGGAACTCAAAGCAGACAATACTATTTTTGTGTTAGGATATCGAGCCAAAAAATTTATTGATGAAAACTTTATTGATAAGGAATTCGACTAACTTGCAATTTGTCTGAACCAATAGTAAAAATTAAAGGTCACGGAACAATCTTTTCCGTGACCTTATTTCGTTATTTTATTGCTTTTTCGCTCGCCGCGGGGCGTTACCTTTCTTGAAAGAAAGGTAACCCAAAGAACTTTCCGTTTTGTGACTTAAACCTCTACACTTCCAAACGAAACCTTCACAAGCTCCCTTGCCTTTTCGAGTGTAAGCTCCTTATCACAGTACATCATCTGTACCATAAGATTACCCGTAGCCGTAGCCTCAACGGGTCCTGCAATAACTCTCTTGCCCGTGTATTTCTTCGTAAGCTCGTTAAGGTAGCTGTCCTTACAGCCGCCGCCGACAATATTAATTACATCAATGCTCTTGCCGCTGATGCCCTCAACGGTCTCAACAGCCTTTTTATAGCTCTGTGCAAGGGAATGATAAACGCAATTAAGAACATCGCCTATAGGAAGCTCGGGCCTTTTAAGTAAGCCGCGGATTGCTTCAATCATATTCTCGGGAGCAACAAGCTCCTGAGAATTGGGGTCAATGATTTCGGTAAAATCACTTGCCTTTGCCATTTCCATCATTTCATCATAGGTGTACTTTTTATCGAGATTTTTCCTGATGCTCTGTAAAAGCCACATGCCCATAATGTTTTTAAGGAAGCGGAAACGGTAATTCACGCCGCCCTCGTTGGTAAAGCCGTCGTCCATAGCTCTCTTTGCGGTAACGCTTTCAGCGTTTTCCGTACCGATAAGACTCCACGTGCCCGAGGAAATGTAAAATCCGTTGTCGCCAACATCGCAGGCAGCAACTGCCGAAGCGGTATCGTGAGATGCGCAAAGGATAACAGTTGAATCAAAGTCGAGTTCTGCCTTTATTTCCTCGCTGAAGGAACCAACCTTGGTGCCGGGCAGTGAAAGGGGCTTGAAAATCTCCTTTTTAATGCCGAGCTTGTCCATAAGAGCCTCGTCACGCTCCTTTGTTTCGGCATTGACAAGTCCCCCCGTGGTTGTAAGGGTGTATTCGTTTTTCATTTCACCCGTAAGCTTGAAGGAAAGGTACTCGGGCATCATAAGAAAATGCTCAGCCTTGTCGAGTCTTCCGCTTTTTTTGTCGCAGTAAAGCTGATAGATTGAGTTGAAGGCTATTGCCTGAATGCCTGTAAGAGCGTAAAGCTCCTCGCGGGGGATGATAGCATCAATCTCCTCGGGAACGCCTGCAGTACGGCTGTCACGGTAGGAATAAGCGGGAAGGATTTCCTTTTTATCCCCGTCAAGCAGTACATAGTCAACGCCCCAGGTGTCAATTGCAACGGTGTCGGGAGTAAAGCCCTGATTTTTACACTCACGAAGGCCTTCCTTAACCTCTCTGAAAAGGTGGTCAATATCCCAGCAAAGCGCGCCGTCTGCATCCTTGATGTAATTTTCAAAGCGGTAGATTTCCTTAAGCCTGAGCTTGCCGTTTTCGGTGTAGCCGAGGATGTGCCTTCCGCTTGAAGCACCAATATCAATAGCTAAACAGTAGGGCATAATCAGATAACTCCTTTTTGAAGGATCAGGTTTGCATAAAGGGCACTTTCACCTGTTGCAATGATTGCATAGCACTTCTTTGCTTCCTCGTAAAAGGCAAAGCGCTCAATTTCTCCGAAGGCCTTTTCGCCTCTCTCGTCGTGCTTTGCAACAATCTTTTTGTATTCGTCCCATATGGGAGTTTCAACGGTGTCACCTGCCATAACCTGCATAAGTGAAACGGGAGCGTCCACATAGGTGTCAAGGGGGAAAACGGTGAGGATTGCGTCAAGAAGCTCTGCTGCACCGTGACCGTCTGCACGGATAACGATAGCGTTTTTGCCCATGCTCTCTGAAGGGAAGTTGCCGTCTGCGATAACAATGCGGTCACTGTGACCCATTTCGCAAAGCACCTTGAGAAGCTCGGGTGAAAGAATTTTAGGTATATTTTTAAGCATTATTCATCTTCCTTATTATAGTGCTTGTAGCCGGGATGCTTACCCGTAACACCGTAGTAGTTTTCTCTTAAGTAGAGAAGCTTGTCAATCTGGGGTCTTTCAATTTCCTTTGCACCGCCGAGAAGGTGTGCAGTAAGGGAAATCTTTGCGAAAAGCTCAAGGGTTTCCATACGGTAGTAGGCGGTGATAAGGTCGCAGCCTACAGTAAGAGCGCCGTGATTCTGAAGAAGGAAAACATCGTGCTCCTTGAGGTAGGGCGTGATAGCCTCGGGTACCTCGTTGGTGCTGGGTGTGCCGTAGGGAGTAAGGGGGATTGAGCCGATTGCAATAACTGTTTCAATCATTGAGTATTCGTCAAGGCTCTTACCCGCAACTGCATAGCCCGTTGCTGTGGGGGGATGGGCGTGTACAACTGCGCCTACATCCTCACGCTCACTGTAGCAGCGAAGGTGCATCTTGATTTCACTTGAGGGCTTGTAGGGAGCACCTGAAAGCACCTCACCGTCAGCGTTGATGATAACAAGCTTTTCGGGAGTGATGAAGCTCTTGCTGATGCCTGTGGGGGTAGCCATAAAGTTACCGTCGTGAAGTCTTACGGAAACATTACCGTCGTTAGCCGCAACCCAGCCGAGCTGCCACATCTTATGGCAGACGTCACACATCTGCTCACGGATTTCCATATATTCGAGATTACTCATTTTGTTGTGTCCTTTCTTTAGGTCTGCGGCAATCAGCTTCAGACCGACTGCCGCAGTACAGTTATTAAATTATTTCTTAAATAAGGGGCCGAATGCCTGACATGCGCGGTAGTCTGCACCCTCCTTATCCATACCGAAAGCGTTCCATGCGGCAGGACGGAAGATTTTATCTTCGGGAACATTGTGCATGCAAACGGGAATGCGAAGCATTGAGCAAAGGGTGATAAGGTCAGCACCGATGTGACCGTAGGAGATAGCACCGTGGTTTGCACCCCAGTTGTTCATTACCTCGTAAGCGGTCTTGAATGCGCCCTCACCTGTAACTCTGGGAGCGAACCATGTGCAGGGCCATGTGTAGTCTGTTCTCTTCCAGAGAGTATCTGAAACATCCTCGGGGAGACCTACTGTCCAGCCCTCAGCAATCTGAAGCACGGGGCCGAGACCCTTAACGAGATTAAGACGAATCATTGTTGCAGGCATTTCGCACTTTGTTTCAAAGCGTGAGGAATATCCGCCGCCACGGAAGTAGCCGACGTCAGCATAGTTCCAGGTGCTGTTTTCAAGGATTGCCTTCTGGTCAGCCTCGGTAACCTCGTACCAGGGCTTCATAACGCCGTTGCCGTTTTCGTCCTTTGCGGCACCGTTGGCGTCAAGACAGCAGGCACCTGAATTGATAAGGTGGATAAAGCCGTCGGAATCCTTTGCCTTGCCATCAATGTCATAGCCGGTAACACGCTTGACAGAGTCACCGCTCCAGTATGTACGAACATCTGCAAACATCTGAGGTCTGTTGGTAAGCAGCTTCATAAACAGCATACCGAGACCGTTGAGAACGTCATTTTCAGTTGCGAGGATATAGGGCTCTCTTGCACCGTTCCAGTCAAAGGAGGTGTTGAGCATTGCCTCGGGGAAGTCACAGTTGGGATAGAAGTCTGTCCACTGACGCTGGCCCTGGAAGCCTGCGGCAATAGCGTTGTGACCAACCATTTCTTCTTCACAGCCCTTGGGAAGGTTGGGATTGCCGTTCATAAGGTCCTTGATGATAACCATCATCTTAACAACGAATTCCCAGTCTGCATCCTTTTCTTCTCTTGTCTTCTGAAGCTCCTCGGGGTTTTTGTCAAAGCCCTTGATGCAGTTTTCCTTTGTCCACTTGAGAGCCTTCTGATATTCTTCCTCATCATAGATGCCCTCAGTCATTCTTCTGATGATTTCAACCTCGTCAACGCTTTCAACTCTCATACCGAGGTAGTCCTCGATGAAATCGCTGTCGATGATTGAGCCGCCGATACCCATACAGATTGAGCCGATCTGAAGGTATGACTTACCTCTCATTGTTGCGGCGGCAATTGCAGCACGGCCGAAGCGAAGAAGCTTTTCCTTTACGTCGCAGGGGATTTCTGTGTCGTCACTGTCCTTAACATCGTGACCGTAAATGCCGAAGGCGGGAAGGCCCTTCTGTGCGTGGGTTGCAAGTACGGAAGCAAGGTAAACCGCACCGGGTCTTTCTGTTCCGTTGAAGCCCCATACAGCCTTGATTGTGTGAGGATCCATATCCATTGTTTCTGCACCGTAGCACCAGCAGGGTGTAACGGTAACTGTGATGTCTACGCCTTCTCTGCGGAATTTGTCGGCACAGGCAGCGGCTTCGGCAACACGGCCGATGGTGGTGTCGGCAATAACAACCTTCACCTTTTCGCCGTTTGAGTATCTGAGGTTTTCCTCAAAAAGCTTTGCGGCACTTTTTGCCATATTCATTGTCTGCTCCTCAAGGCTTTCTCTTACACCGAGAACACCTCTTCTGCCGTCGATTGTGGGACGGATACCGATTACGGGATAACCGCCGATAAGTCTGTTTTCGCTCATAGTTTTTTTCCTCCGTTATAAATTTCTTTAAATTTTATTTTACTATATAAGAGCGTAAACTTCAACTGTTTACGCCTATTTTTGTGCAAAAAAGCAATCCGTATCGTGAGAATTTATAACACCTACCGCCTGAAGATAGGAATAAATAATCACACTGCCGCAGAATTTCATTCCTCTTTTTACAAGATCGGCTGAAATTCTGTCCGAAAGGGGAGAACTGACAAGCCCGACTTCGGTAATCTGCTCTCCGTTCCAGAAAAGGCGGAGATAATTATAAAAGGAGCCGTACTCATTTACAATGTCCCTGAAAATCCGAGCATTGCTGATGGAAGCACGGATTTTTCTCTCGTTACGGATAATGCCCTTGTCTGCTTTAAGCTCTGTGATTTTTTCTTCGTCGAAGCTTATCACTTTTTCAAGGTCAAAGCCCTCAAAGGCTCTGCGGAAATTTTCGCGCTTGTTCAGCACACATTCCCAGGAAAGACCTGCCTGAAAGCCCTCTAAAATAAGCATTTCAAAAAGGTAATGGTCGTCAAAGCGGGGAACACCCCATTCCTCATCGTGATATTTCACATAAAGGGGATTGTTTTCGTTACACCAGAAGCATCGTTTCATAATTCTCACCCTAAAAGAAAATCTGTCACAAGCATCACACAAAAGCCGACAAGCAGAGCATAGGTTGCTCCGCGTTCGCTTCCGTGGGCGTGGGTTTCGGGAATCATTTCGTCGCTTATAACGTAAAGCATTGTGCCGCCTGCAAAGGCAAGGGCAAAGGGGAGAATTGCGGAAGCCACACTTACCGCCATAAATCCGACAAGCGTACCGACTACCTCAACAAGACCCGTAAGCATTGCAATAATAAACGTCTTTCTTGCCGAAACTCCTGCGGAAAGCAGAGGGCCTATGATAACCATACCCTCGGGGATATTCTGCAGAGCGATACCGCCTGCAATAATGAGAGCCTGTGATGTGTTACCCGAGCCGAAGCCGACACCTGCGGCGAGACCCTCGGGCAGATTGTGGATTGCAATGGCACAGACAAAAAGCAATACCTTGTCAAGGCTATGGTTGTTGTGAGCTTCCGTATCCGTGCCTGCCAATTTGTGAAGGTGGGGGACAAGCTTATCAATCAGGTTAAGGCAGACCGCACCTGTGAAAATACCTGCCACGGTGATGAGGATGCCGTACTTACCGCCGTATTCAAGGGATGGGATAATGAGTCCGAGCACGGCGGCGGCAAGCATTACGCCTGCGGCAAAGGATAAAACTATATCGGAAAATTTATGGGAAAGCTTTTTGAAAGCAAAACCGAAAAGTGCGCCGATTACCGTTGCACCGCCTACTCCGAGGGCAGTAAGTAAAACTAATTTCATATAACCTCTTCCTTTCTTTTTAAATATCCTTTATAAGTTCGGTAAAATAACCGTTGATTTCTTCGGGTGTTTCCTTCATTTTATTTTCCACCCACCACCTTACCGTTTCCACAAAGGTTGAGGCAATATGATTGAGCACAAGCTCCTCGGGAAGAGAGGTGCTTTTACTGTCCGTACTGTTACGCTGACTTGAGATAAGCTCTGTAAGTCCGCTTCTGAAGTAGCCGAGAAAAAGGGTGTTGTTCGGACAGGAGAGCAAATCAA
The DNA here is from genome assembly GCA_045658745.1 of Acutalibacteraceae bacterium. Taxonomy (GTDB): domain Bacteria; phylum Bacillota; class Clostridia; order Oscillospirales; family Acutalibacteraceae; genus UBA6857. The sequence goes on from JAZOVO010000074.1 coordinate 6,397, forward strand.
GTATACGGTTATCGTTTTTGTAAATATGCAGGAAAAGGTGAAGATAAACCGATTCGGGTGCTTTACAGTCAAAGATGTGCTTATGACCCTTTTCACCCTTAAGGGAATCAAAGATGTGGCAGAAAAGCTCTCTGCAAAGCTCCTTTAAAAGAAAATCCTTGGTTTCAAAATGAGCGTAGAAGGTTGTTCTGCCGATATCGGCCTTACCGATGATTTCACCTACGGTTATTTTGTCAAAGCTTTTTTCTTTAAGAAGGGAGATAAAAGCATCAAAAATTGCATTCCGTGTTTTTCGTTGCCGTCTGTCCATCTTAACCTCCGTACAATTTTCAGCTTTTGTTCGGTAACCTACAGTCCGCGATAACTGTATATTGAAAGCATAGCGTACAGAAATGTAAAATATAACCGAACAAGCTGTATGATAACAGATAAATTATATCACGGCTTTTTAATAAAATCAATGCGGAGGCTGTTATGAAAAACGAAAAAAATATCCTTGTTGCCTTTTTACTTAATCTGTTCTTTTCACTTTTTGAGCTTATCGGCGGAGCGCTTACGGGAAGCGTTGCAATTATTTCCGATTCCGTTCACGACCTGGGTGATGCGGTAAGCATAGGCATTGCCTTTATTCTCGAAAGAAAGGCGGGCAGGGAAAGGGATGCGGATAAAAAAGAGATGTATACACGCCTTGGCGGTACGATAACGGGCGGCGTTCTCATTCTCGGCTCTGCGGCGGCGATTTTTAATGCGGTAAGGCGCTTTTTTGTTCCGTCGGAGATTAACTATGACGGTATGCTGATTTTTGCCGTCATCGGTGTAGCGGTAAATTCTGCTGCTGCATTTGTCACTCATGGGGGAGAGAATATGAATGTCCGTGCGGTAAATCTTCATATGCTCGAGGATGTCCTCGGCTGGGTTGCGGTGCTTATCGGTGCGGCGGTGATGAAGGTAACGGATTTTTATTATATTGACCCGATTTTGTCAATAGGTGTTTCCTTGTTTATAATGATAAGTGCCGTGAAAAACATCAGGGGTGGTATGCATTCGCATCATTCTCACGGACACCATCATCATCACTGAAAAGTGAATTTTTTAACATTTATTTAACAAAAAACCTTATTATTCCTTATAAGAAAAATAAAGCTGTTATGTATGATATAATAATTTCATTAAATGAAAAAAGAGGGATGCAAAATGAAAAACTTGAAAAAGGTTATCAGCATTATTCTTTGTGTGCTTATGATTTTCGGCACATTCGGCTTTGCAATGGCTGCAACCGCCTATGACGGTGAGCATCTTCCTCAGATTTATGTCTGCGGTATCGGCTCAAGAGCGGTTTATTATGCCGATGATCCCGAAAAGAAGTCACTTTTCTATCCCATTGATATGGACAAGTTTATGGGCAACCTTGAAAATATGCCCGGCTATGCCAAGGATTCCGTAAAGAATCTTGATCCTGATATAGTTTATAACTGTCTTTACAACTGGGCATATGACACCTTCGGTGATTCTGCGCTTCTTCCTGACGGTAAAACCTCAAAGCCCGGTGTAGTTATTGATCCCTGCCCGCTTGATTATAAGGAAGACAGAGACCGCTATGAATTCAACTATGACAGCCGTCTTGACCCCGTTGACCTTGCTTATCAGCTTGATGAATACATAGGCTGGGTGCAGGAGGCTACGGGCAGTGAGCGTGTTGAGCTTGTAGGCTCAAGCTACGGCAGCTCAATCATTATGGCATACCTTAACGAGTTCCCTGAAAAGAGCGCGGAAATTATCGACTCCGCAGTTCTTTGTGTACCCTCAACGGGCGGTGTTGACCTTGTAGGTGAGCTTTTCACAGGCCACGCAACCATTAATCCCGATACACTTGAGCAGTTTGTCAACACCTCACTCGGAAACGAAGACCTTGACCTTCTGCTTTCCTTGCTCAATAAGAGCGGCGCACTTAAGTTTATCATTCTCTGTATGCTTGACCCTCTTATCCGTATTGCGGTTATGGATGCACTTACTGCGATTGTTCACGACGTTGTCGGTACAATGCCTGCAATGTGGAGCTTTGTTCAGGATGAGTACTTCTACGATGCGCTCGAAAATGTTTACGGCGAGGACTATGACGCCGATGATCACGAGTACGCTCAGCTTATTGATAAAATCACTTATTATCACGAAAACGTAATGAACAGAAGCGCGGAGATTCTTCAGTCCTCACAGCAGGCGGGAATCAACGTAAACGTAATCTGCAAGTACGGCAGACCCGCAGTGCCTCTCAGCGAGCACGGCAACTTCCGCAGTGACGGCGCTGTAGGTGTAAGCGTTGCCTCCTTCGGTGCGGTAGCAAGCATGCGTGACGAGTATCTTCCCGAGGATTATGAGCAGGTGAATTATCACGGGCATAATATGGTTTCTCCCGACAGATGCATTGACTCATCAACCTGTGCTCTTCCCTTCAACACCTGGTTTATCAAGGGTCTTGAGCACAGCGAAAAGCCCGAGGCTTATCATCAGATGATAAACGACATTCTTTACAATGACTATGACATTTACAGCGACGAGCGTTATCCGCAGTTTATGCAGACCTCACCTGAGACTAATGACATTCTTATTGCTCAGCTTCCCGAGGAGCCCGTTGAAAAGCCGACGCTTTTGCAGGAGGTAATAAAGCTTCTCAGGCGAGTAATTCAGTTATTTGTTGAAAAAATCAGAGGCTTTTTTGTAATTGAAAAGTAAAAGAGTAAAGTTTTTTTGGTTACTTTTTTTACAAAAAAAGTGGCGCCCGACCGGCGAGGTCATAAAAGAAAAAACAAGTTAACCCTGCTTGAAACACTGTGTTTCAGGCAGGGATTTATATTTACAAAAAATGAGGGGCTCTGCCCCTCACCCCGCAAGCTTTTGTAAAAGCTTGACCAAAACTTTTCTTGTTTATTCTTTATACTCAAAGG
>JAZOVO010000075.1:0-34727 GCA_045658745.1 Acutalibacteraceae bacterium
TCTGCGCCAACTGCGATAACCTTGTCAAAGGTAACCTCGGAGTCTGCTTCAACGTCAAGCTTTTCGATGAAGAGAACGTCGCCTGCTTCAACCTTATACTGCTTGCCGCCTGTTTCGATAATTGCGTACATAGTTTCTTTCCTTCCTTTATTATGGACTCGCTACTTTGGGGCGTAATTAACACTTATGGCGTGACAAAACACGCCGCCCGTAATATGCGGTATGAATGAGTATAGCACAACTGTAAAGCTTTGTCAACAAAAAAATAAAAGTTTTTTTGCTTTTTTCACAGTAAAAAGCCTCCCGTATGAAGAGAGGCTTTGCACATTTGATTATTCAGCTGACTTGCCGATGTTTTCGATTGCCTCGATAATACCTGCAATGAAGTTCTTGATCTTGTCGAGAAACTCATTAATCTTTGCAAAAATTTCGTCCATTGTTTTTACCTCCTAAAATTACATTTGGTCAATTACCATAATAATTTTATAACATTATTTATTTTTTGTCAACAAAAAGTCAGAATAATCTTTCTGATATATTATGAAATTTCATTTTTCAGACAAGAAACCCGCTCCCGCTAAAAAAACGGGAGCAGCCTTCCACTCATTCAAGTTACTGAAAAAACACATTATCTGTTGAAGATATTCCAGAAAAACACCTCGAAGAAAAGCTCGATTTTATCACCGAAGCCTCTTACGCCCTCCTGCTCAGCGTCTCTGACAGCGCCGCTTGATGCTACAACATCACAGGAGTATTTAACCGAATAGGGCTTGCAGAACTCTACATCGTAAACAGCTCTGCCGTCATCATAATCTTTTCTGACATTGAAGAACTTAACGTCAGCAGCCTTAACTCCGAAATGCTTGAGTGCCGCGTTTTTAGCCGCCTCGGCGCCGATGTCGGCATTACTGTCTGAAGCCGGCTTTGCTGCGGGCTTTGCTGAGGACTGCGAAGCAGGTCTTGCGCCCTCACGGTCAACATCCTTTGATAGGATTCTGCCGTCGGAAGCTTTTACATTGTAATCGTACTCATTATAGCTGCCGTCTGCATTTTTCACATAAAAGCTGACATCGTAATATTTAACGCCGTCATCGTAATCAAGCTCTGCTCTGAGAGCGGACACCTGTGACTGCTTATAGCCTGCGTTCTCCAGAGCGATTGACTTTGCCTTATCAGCTGAGATATCCGCCGCAAGAGCGGGAACTGAAAGTGAAAATACAAGTAATAATGCGAGTGCTGATGATAATAATTTTTTAACGTTCTTTTTCATGGTATAAACCACCTTTCTGATTTTTTATTATTTTAAACTGAGCTGTTGCTCTTTTGTTTACACCTATATAATACACACGAAAAATTAAAGAACGATTAGAATTTTTAACTTTTTCAAAAAAAAATAAAGGTCATATCCGAACACTCAGATATGACCTTTACAGTCAGTTTTTAAATTCAACCGTGAAGGTGCTTCCTTCACCGGGAATGCTTTTTACGCAAGCCTCACCGCCGTGCAATGCGGCAATCTGCTTTACCATCGGCAAACCGAGACCCGAGCACCCCTCCTCACGGCAACGAGCCTTATCCACCCGATAAAACCTGTTCCAGATTTTGTCAATGTGCTCCTCGGATATACCTACACCGTCATCGGTAACCTCCAGACAGATTTTTCCGTTATGTTTTTTCAGACTTACGCTGACATTACCGCCTTTTTTACCGTAATTACAGGCGTTGGAAACAAGATTTGTAACAAGCCTTGCCATAAGCGTGACATCCATATTCATAAACACATCAGTCTCAATATCTCTTTTCAGGCTTATCCCCTTTTTATCAATGCCTTCAAAGCTGTCGCAAACAGCATTTACAAGCAAGCTGAAATCCTCGTTTTCAAAGTTGAGGTTTGCTCTGCTTTGCTCCATTTTTGCCATATCAAGAAGCTGAGATATAAGGGCTTTCATACCCTCAGCCTGCTTGCGGATGCTTTCAAAGCCCTCCCTGTCCTCCTCGTCAAGCTCCTGCCTTGAAAGCTGATACTCGCACTCAGCAAGCATAACTGCAGTCGGAGTTCTCAACTCATGGGAAACGTCACCCGAAAACTGCCTCTCGCTTTCAAAGGAAAGCTGAAGCCTTGAAAACATCTCATTGAACTTATCGGCAAGGGATGAAATCATCGGATCACCGTCCGTAACATTCAACCTCTTTGTAAGATCCTTTCCGCTGTGAGTTTCTTCAACCGCTTCGCTGAAAAGCTTTACGGGCTCAAGCGCCCTTTTGGTAATAATGCGTCCGACGAGAGCGCATACAACCATATAAAGCGGCAGTAGTATAATTGCGAGTCTGATAAGCAATGCCCACACTCCGCCGACACCGTTTGCCTTTACAACACCGCGCACCCAGATATCATCAAATGCCTTTTGCGTGCTGTAAAACTCAACCTCATAAATCGGCTCGTCATTATATTCATAGCTTTTAACGTTTATTATATCAATGGAGGCAGCCTCAAGACCGCTTTTATTTACGGCAATATCAAATGCCTCTCTGCAGGAAATATTACAGTCCTCACCGAAGAAATCCATACTGCCCTCAAAAGGGGTATAAAAATCGGCGCCCTCAACCTCGCTGCTGATGATTTCACCGTTTTTTCCGTTGACTTTGTAATCGTATTTAGTGAACTCCACTCTGGTATCGTAAACGTAATAACCGTCAAGTTTATCAAAGCGCTCCTCTTCAAGAGGGATATCCATACTTACCCCATCGGGATACTCACCGCCAAGCACGGAGCCGTCCGACGAAAATACAACTGCATATATATCACCGTTGAGATAAGCAAAGTCGGACTCAACATCCAAAAGACCGTTTTCAACCTCAATTTCGTCAATGTTACGTTCAACGCTTCTGACAAGATTCTGCTGTGCATCGGAATTTTCCGCCATCCTTGCAACAGTTACAACACTTAAAATCAGCCCTACCGAAAGCACGCCCATCAGCACCGTATACCAAAGGTTAAGCCTTGAGGCGATTGACCTTGGCTTTTTCAACTGCTCACTCCCCTTCTCTCATAATGTAGCCCACACCTCTCACAGTATGAATGAGCTTCACATCAAAATCGTCATCAATCTTTTTACGCAGATATCTTATGTAAACATCTATAACGTTGGTGCCGCCCTCATAATCGTAATTCCAGACGCTGCTTTCAATCTGCGCCCTCGACATTACGGAGCCCGCATTTTTTATAAGCACCTCAAGAATTGAAAACTCCCTTGCAGAAATATCAATTTTTCTGCCCGCACGCTTAACCTCGTGGCTTTTGACATCAACGCTGAGATCGCCGACGGTAAAAACATTAGTGCTGTTACCCGCCTTATCCCTTGTAATCATTCTCACGCGGGCGGCAAGCTCTTCAAAAGAAAAGGGCTTTATAAGATAATCGTTCGCACCCAGATCAAGTCCGTAAACCCTGTCGCTGATTTCTGTTTTTGCCGTCAGAAAAATTACAGGCGTGTTATTCTTCATACTACGCATTTCGGAAAGCACCTGAAAGCCATCCTTTTCCGGCATCATAACATCCATTACTATTGCGTCGTAGCTTGCTCCTGAAAGAAAATCCAGAACGCTTTCCCCGTCATAACAACTGTCAACGCTGTAGCCAAGCTTTACAAACTGCTTGACAAGTATTCTGTTAAGAGCTCTTTCATCCTCAGCAACAAGTATCCTCATAATAGCTTTCTCCTTTTGTTTTCTTTGCTTAAATTATTATAACATCTGATTCATTAAAAAACCATTAGAAGAATCAACAACATTTCCCCCTCGTTTTTGTTATGTAATTCTAACAAAGGAAAAGGGTGCCGCCCCGAACAGAACAGCACCCTGTTACCTTTAAACTCTCTTTCTCATCAGACCGTGACGGTTACAGTATATATACAGATATCCCCTGCCGCGAAGCTGCATTCTCACCTCGGCATTACCCTCGGGATAAAGCTTTATAAACTGCACCTTATCCGTTGTTACGTATGCTATAAAGGAAATGAAATGGGTTTTGCTCATTTCGTGATGAACGACGATAAACTTTTCATCCTCCAAGTTTTCAATGCTCACGATGTGCTCATCGTCAAGCTCCTCGGCTTCAAGCGGCGGCAAAGGAATGCCGCAGCAGCTTATCACAGCCTCACCCGTTGTATGAATTATATTCCCGCAAACGGGACAGACGTAAAATTTTGAAAAGAGAATGTTAGACGAGGCGTTTTTGTTCACAACCGTCTCCCCTGACATAAGCTCCATAACAGAAACACCCAAGGCTCGGCTGAGCGGCTCGATAAGAGAAATATCGGGCAGACCCTTTGCTGTTTCCCACTTTGAAACGGCCTTTGCCGTTACCCCTATTTCATCAGCAAGCTGAAGCTGGGTAAGACCCCTTGCCTCACGTAATTTTTTTATTGTTGCACCTGTTATATATGTATTCATTGCACTGCTCCTTTCGGTTTATAAATATATTATAAGCCTTAACATTCAAAAGCACAACCTACGCCCGGTAGAGTTACAATGGGGCTGTTGCATTAAGCAACAGCCCCACATTTTCATCTTTCAATAAAACAACGTTACAAGAATAATGGTAATCAGTCCGCAGATGCCGATTGCCACGCCGCTTAACGCCGCCTGAATTTCACCGATTTCAACGGCCTTTGAGGTACCTATAACGTGACTGCAGGTGCCTATTGCAAGTCCCTCTGCAACGGGAGATTTAACCCTGAACAGCTTTGCAAGTGAGGGCGCAAGCACGGCGCCGACTATACCCGTACATATAACGGCAATAACCGTAATGCCCTCCATTCCGCCGTTCATAAGTGAAACGTCGAGAGCAATAGGTGTTGTGCAGCTTTTACCTATAAAGGAAGCCTCGATAGCCTTATCAACCCCGAAAAGCTTGCAAAGACCGATTACACTCAAAATACTTGTAACCGAGCCTGCAAGGCAGCTCACGATAATTGCAAGAGCATATTTCTTAACCGTCTTAAGCTGCTTATAGATATTTACAGCAAGCAAGGCGGTTGCAACGGGTAAAAGATTTGTAAGGAACGCGTTATCAGCCATATACTTTTCATAAGAAATCAGACCTGACTCGACAAAAAGCACACAACAGATAATTGCAAAAAGCAAGGGATTAAGAAGGGGCGTTTTAAGCTTTGAAAACAGAACCGAGCCGATTCCGAAGGCGAGAAGGCTTAAAAACAGACCGAACAAGGGTGAATTGAGCATTGCTTCCATTATTCATTCTCCCCCTTCTGCAATCTTATAACAAGCTGAGCCGTGAGCGCCGTTACACCGTACACGACGGGAGTTGTAACAAGAACAATCAGCATAAAGAGAACAAGGTTTTCTTTTATTACATCGAGATACTGTAAAATCTTCACACCGTAGGGAATAAAAAGAACTGCCATATTTGAGGTAAGGAAGTTTGCTGTAGATTTGATATGCTCAAACTTCAGCGCCTTTACAACAAGAAGCACAAGCAGAATTATCATACTCAGTACGCTTGCGGAAAATTCAAAGGGAAGCAGACTGACAATAAAATCACCGAGAAGGCAAACTGCAAAGATAATTGCAAGCTCCACGGTTATATGTAACGTTTTTTTCAAAATATATCACCCCGATAAATTGAACTGTGACGATAAATCTACCGCGCAAAAAATAAAAGAGACTACTCTTTCAAGTAGTCTCTTTCGACTGGTCCGAGTGACAGGACTTGAACCTGCGGCCTCTTGACCCCCAGTCAAGCGCGCTACCAAGCTGCGCCACACCCGGATTTCTGACGACTTTGATATTATATACATTATGCCGAAAAAAGTCAATACCTTTTTGCAACTTTTTTTATTTTTTTGTAACCTTTCTTAAAAGTAAAATATATCGGATGCTCAAGCGTGTTTTAACCGCTCAGTATCCGATATATACCTTTTGCTTTTCGCTTTTATTCAGCCTTTTCCCTTACGCCTCTCATATCACTGAAAAGGAAGGAAATGCACCAGATTGCACCGAGTGCAACAAGGGTGTAAACAATCCTCGATATAATTCCGCTCTGTCCCCCGAAAATCCAGGCAACAAGGTCAAACTGAAAAATACCGATAAGACCCCAGTTAAGGCCGCCGATAATTGTAAGAATTAAAGCAATTTTATCAATCATGTCGATTCACTCCTTTGAGTTTATTGTTGACATGATTTTTTTAATTATACAGATTTTATAAATTTATTGCCATAATACAGCCGCCCGAAATAACGGACATAACCTTGAAGCCGTTCCTCTTATAAAATCTGATTGCACCGTCGTTGTCCGCAGCGCAGGAAAGCATAAGTCCCTTTACACCGTTCTGACGAAGCTCATCCTTAAGCGCGTTCATCAGGTCTGTACCCGTTCCTTTTCCCTGACAAACGGGAAGCACATTGATATGAAGGTGGGCGGGATACTTTTTGGCATACAAGGCATTACCCATAATATCCATAATACCCTGAACGTAATATTTCATGCCAAGCTCCTTAAGCTCGGGAAGATAGAACTTAGAAAAACGCTTTCTGAAGCTCTTATAATCCATAGCGCAGATTATATATCCGACTGCTTCGTCATTTTCATCGGTGGCAACAAAGCAATGCTCGGGCTCACATTCAATATAATAATCATTGTAAAGAAGCTGAAGAAGCTTTATATCTGTTTCCGTTTCATTGGGAAGCCTTGAGGTTTCCACAAGAATTTTTCTTACGTTTTCCTTATCCTTAGGCTGATATTTTCTTATACCGATCATATTTTTTCCTCCCAGATTTTTGATGAAGAAGTTGAAACACCGAGGGCGCCGCTTTTAAGAGCAGTTGCTACATCCTCTTTTTCGCTGACAAGACCGCCGACAATAACGGGGACATCCATGCTTGAGCTGAGCTTTTCAATTATCCTCGGCATTATTCCCGGCATTATTTCAATCGCATCGGGATTTATCATCTGCGATGCCTTTACCGCCGTTTCAATGGAAAGGGAGTCAATAATGAACACCCTCTGTACCGTGAGAAGCCCCATACTCTTTGCCGCCTTTAAAAGGCTGTTTTTGGTCGAAATTATGCCATCAGGACGGATTTCAGAGCTGATGTACTTAAGTGCAGTTGTATCCTTTGAAAAGCCGTCAAGAAGGTCAACATGAATAAAAATCATTTTGCCCTTTTCCCCGGCTTTTTTCACCGTGTCCTTTATATCAAATATTGTTCCGCATAAAAGGAAGATTATTTCACAGTCCGACTCAAGAGCAAGGTCAAGCTTTGCCATATCCTTTACACCTGCGATAACCGGATTGCTTTTCATTTTTGTCTCAAAGGATTTTTTCATATTATCACCCTTTAAATCTGGATTGTATCGTTATTATTCTACTGCCTTTGCAATAAGACCGCGAAGCTCCTCAACGCCGTCCCCCTTCGTGCTTGAAAAAGGAACAACGCTGATATTACCGTACTTTGCAAGAAGCGTGCAGATTGCTTCAAGCTGGTTCATTCTTTCTGTTTTGTTGAGCTTATCGCACTTTGTAAGTGCCACAACAAAGGGAATTTCACATTCAATCAGATATTCTATCATATCAATGTCCTGCTGTGAGGGCATATGCCTCATATCAACAAGCTGAACTACAAGGCGGATATCTCTGCCCGAGGAGAAGTAGCCCTCCATAAGCTCCGCCCAGCGAAGCTTTTCGTCTCTTGCTACCTTTGCATAGCCGTAGCCGGGAAGGTCGACAAAGCGGCAGTTATCAACCTTAAAAAAGTTGATAGTAACCGTTTTTCCGGGAACGGAGCTCACCCTTGCAAGGGATTTTCGGGAAAGAAGCTTATTGAGAAGTGAGCTTTTGCCCACATTTGACCTGCCCGAAAAAGCAACCTCAGGCATATCCGAAGCCTTGAGCTGCTTAAACGAGCCGAAAGAGGTTTCAAAAATCGGATTATCGAATCTCACTTTTTTTCCTCCTGTCCTTTATCATAACATCGTGTGGTGAAAAGATAAGCGAAGCCTTTGAGTCTGTGCCCTCATTTACAATTGCAACGGAGAGCACCTCATCAACGGTAGAAACGGGAACAAACTCAACGTTTTCCTTTACTGCGCTGTCAATCTCCCATAAATCCGCATAGTTATCCTTGGGGATGATTACCTTTTTAATGCCTGCCTTATACGCCGCCATTGACTTTTCTCTTAAGCCGCCTATCGGAAGCACTCTGCCTGTAAGTGTAACCTCACCCGTCATTGCGACGGTTCTGTCAACCGCCTTACCCGTAAGAGCAGAATAAAGAGCGGTTGAAATTGTCACACCCGCAGAGGGACCGTCCTTGGGAACGGCACCCTGAGGCACGTGAATGTGTATATCATTTTTTGTAAAGGCCTCCTGAGGGATGCCGTATTTTTCCTTCTTGCTACGAAGATAGCTATAAGCAGCCCTTGCAGATTCCTTCATCACATCACCGAGAGAGCCCGTTGCTTCAATTTTGCCCTCGCCCTCCATTGTAACGGCTTCAACCTGAAGAATCTCACCGCCGACACGGGTCCAGGCAAGTCCGTTGACAACGCCGACGCTGTTTTCACTCATCAGCTCTTCCTTTTTATATTTACCGGGACCGAGAACCTCTGAAAGAAGCTCCTTTGTTACGGTAACACGCTTAAGACTGTTTTTCTCAAGTAAAAGCACACTCTTACGGCAGACGGAAGCAATCACCTGCTCAAGTCTTCTCACGCCCGCCTCTGCGGTATAGTTGTTTATCATTGCTTCAACTGCCTCGTCGGTAAAGCGGATATTATTACCCGTAAGCCCGTGAAGCTTAACCTGCTTTTTGATAAGATGATTTTTTGCAATAATTTCCTTTTCCCGCTGAGTGTAGCTTACAAGCTCAATAACCTCCATACGGTCATAAAGCGGACCGGGAATTGTTGAGGTATCGTTTGCAGTTGTAATGAAAAGCACCTTTCTTAAATCAATGGGAATTTCCATATAGTTATCTCTGAAGGTGTTGTTCTGCTCGGGGTCAAGCACCTCGAGAAGCGCCGAAGCAGGGTCACCCTTGTAGTCCTTGCCGAGCTTATCGATTTCGTCGAGGAGAATGATGGGATTAAAGCTTTTCGCCTGGATAAGGGCATTTACAATTCTGCCGGGCATTGCTCCTACGTAGGTCTTTCTGTGTCCTCTGATTTCAGATTCATCACTCACGCCGCCGAGGGACATACGGACATATTTTCTGCCCATTGCCTTTGCTACGCTTCTTACAATTGAGGTTTTACCTACGCCCGGAGGGCCTACAAGACAGATTATCTGTCCCTTCAGATCCTCGGTTTTAGCCTTGACGGCAAGCATTTCAACAAAACGTTCCTTTACCTTTTCAAGGCCGTAATGGTCCTCGTCAAGGATTTTTTCAGCCCTGACTACATCGAGGTTATCGGTGGTGTAGGTGCCGAATTTAATGGAGAGCGCCGTATCAAGATATGACCTTATAATAGAAGCATCAACGGATGTGCCCTGCATTTTGGAAAGCTTGTCACACTCGGAAAGAAGCTTTTCTCTTATTTCATCGGAGCATTTAAGGGCTCTCACCTTTTCCTTGTACTTCTGCGAATCGGAAAGGACATCCTCCCCTTCTCCAAGCTCAGTATAAATCGCACGGATTTTTTCACGGAGGTAGTAATCCTTCTGATTCTCCTCCATCTGCTTTTCTACCTTGCTTTCAATCTCATTTTCAATTTCAAGGATATTGTTCTCCTTGCGCATAACATCAAGGAGAAGCTCGAGCCTCGGGATAAGAGAAACCTTTTCAAGGATTTTCTGTCTTATTTTAAAATCGGGTACGATGTTACCCGCTACAAGGTCAGCAAAATCTCCCGCATCCTCCATATAGAAGATTTCAGCGTCACGCCTTGCGTCCTCTTCATTGCGGGCGGTATAGTGCATATAAGCAAGAAGCTCTGTTTTAAGCTTATTGACAAGAGCGTCCTTGAGAACGATATCCTCTTCCTTTACGGCGGGAGCCTTACGCTCTCTTACATTGCACATAAAGTAGGGCTCTGTTTCAATAAACTCGGTAATCTGCGCTCTGACCGAGCCCTCGACTACAACGCGCATCTGATTCTCGTTAGGTGACTTTAAAATCTGCTTGATGTTTGCTATAACACCCATTGTGTAAAGATCCTCGGGTACGGGTGCCTCTGTCATAGGGTCACGCTGAGTTACAAGGAAAACCTTCTGGTCAAGCTTCATTGCCGCCTCTATAGCGGCTATTGATTTACTGCGGGCTATATCGAAGTGAAATCTCACGCCCGGTAATATAACTATGCCTCTCACCGCAACGGTGGGCATTGCTTTATAAATTCTGTTTACTGCCATTATATATACCATTCCTATTTTGATTAAGTAATTATACATCATAAAGTCAAGTAAATCAACATTTATGTGTTAAAAAAGCCTTCCCCTTAAAGGTAATTATAGTAAAAATGAGCTGAACTTTCAAATAATAAAGCAAGGTCACGACGGCAAAATTGAAGTGACCTTGCTGTTATATGCTATTACTGACCTCACCGGTCGGGCATTCTTTCTTGTAAGAAAGAATCAAAGAACTTTGCTTTTTTTATTTTTTCAAATGAACGAGAATGCCGCCGTTTTTTCTAGACTCCTCCGCCGCAAGTGCTATATCGTGACTTTCAACGGTGGCTTCAATTGTTGTAAAATCTGTAAGATCGTCAGTTTCACCGCAGACAAGCTTTACAAAGCCTGCAACGGTGCGCAAATCTCCCTCTGCGTGACCGCTGACGGGCATAGTTCCCGTAAAGACGTTACCGGATTTTCCGCCGAAAAGTCTCATTTCAAGCTTTGTTCCTACACCTACAAGCTCGCCCTTTGTGCCGACAATATGACTCTCTCGGAACATTTTATCGGAAAGACCGTTCATATTGAGCACCGCAACTGCACCGCTTTCAAACTGCATTGTTACAAGCTGATGGTCACATACGTTGTTATCATTTAAGAAAACACATTTTCCGTAATCGCCGTTCCTTATAGCTTCAACAATATCAGCCTTACTGTTGGACATTTTACCCGTAAGTGTACGCTTCATATACTTGACGAATTTTGCCTTATAAAACGGATCGGTTATGTAAAGGCTTTCCGCATCGTAGGGACAGCTCTTTTTCGCTTTACAGCCGCCCATACAGGTCTTTGCCGCACCCTCGGGAGCATTCTCCTTATTGAAATAACGAAGACCTCCTACGGAGCTTACGGCAACACAGGGACTGTCAACAAACCAGGAAATGAGGTCGATATCGTGACAGCATTTTGCAAGAATTGACGGAGTTGAGGCAAATTCATCGTGCCAGTTTCCGCGCACAAAGCTATGAGCAAAGTGGAAGTAGCCGACATTTTCCGTGTGATTGATTGAAACGATATCACCTATTACTCCGCTTTTGATAAGCTCTTTAATCTTTTTGTAATAGTTAGAGTAACGTAAAACGTGACACACAAGAAGCGTTGCGCCCTTCTCCTTTGCAATATCACGAAGCTCAGTATATTCAGCCTTAACACCGCTCACGGGCTTTTCAAGGAGAATATATTTGTATCCGGTTTCGAGTGCCTTTTTTGCAATTTCATAGTGACTTGCATCCTGAGTTGCAATAATAAGTGCATCAGAAATAACACCCTCGGAAAAGAAATCCTCGGTTGAGATATAGCGGCTTTCTTCAGGGATATTGAATTTTGATCCGATATCCTCAAGAGCCTGACGGCTGATATCGCAGATTGCATCGAGCCTTACCTTTTTTGAATGAAAGGCCTTTATAAAGCCCATATATTCGCTTCCGCGGTTACCGAGACCGATAACTGAGACTGTTTTCATACAAATCACTCCTTTGTTTTTACAAATATACTTTAACACAACAGAAATAAAAATGCAACTTAAAGCATAAAAAATCACACGCCCGAGGGCGTCTGATTTTAAACGGATTACCGTTACTCTTAATTAAAGAGGTTTTTGAACCATTCGATAATCTTATTGAACCAATCAATTATCTTCTGGAAGAACTTGATAAGACCGTTAGGAGCAACGCCCTCTTCACCAAGTACGTCCTCAGTATCGAGGCTGTTCATAAGATCCTTAAGGATACTGCCGATTGTCTGCTCGTTAGGATCATCTGATACGCTGAGCTCCTTAAGAATGATCTGCCATTCAGCATTGATATCCTTAAGTCCGCCTGCTGCTTCGCCTGCACCGATGTCAGCACTGTAGAAGAGATAGTAAACAACTGCCTGAGCCTGGTTCATACCAAGGTATGTTGTTGTGGGAACAGCAGCAATTGACTTGATAAGACGGGTGAGATAATCCTTTGCATCTGTCATACCGAGCTCATTTACAAGAAGGTCAACAAGAATTTCAGCATTCTTTTCGTGCATAAGGAAGGAGATGCCGAGTCTGAGAATTACAGATACGAGCTCTTCCTTACCGCCTGAAACAACTGCACCCTCTGCATCACTTGTAGCATAAACCATCTTGTATGCCTGCTTGCCGTTGAGTGATGTGTAGCCTTCAAGAGTACCTACTGTGAGTTCAGCAATGGGATCGATTGCCTCACGTGTGAACTCATAGCCTAAGCCTGCAAGAAGCTCAACAAGCTGATCAAGGAGCCAGTTCATATTGATGGTTGAGAAATCAATACCGATAAGCTCATAAAGGTCAATCTTTGCAATAGGCTCGATTACCTTAAGAAGTGAGTAAACAGCATTGAGAGTGTTCTTAACCACTGTATCAACACCGTTGGAGTTGATGAAGTAGATAATGTTGGGAAGGATTTCAAGAATCTCGTTTGCAGGATCAGCAATAATCTCGTCAACTCTGTCAAGGAGAGGATTGAGAATTGATGTGATGATTACGTCGCCGTCAGCCTTAACTGCATCGTAGTATGCAGCGGGAGCAAGAATGCCCTGGCAATCGAGAGCCTCAAGGAGAGGAAGAATACCGTAAGCGTAGCCTTCTGCACCCTTAAGAGTGATAAGGTCCTTACCTGCTTCGTCTACGAAGAATGTGAAGTTTTCCTTAGCAAGGAGATACTTGAGTACGGGATAGAGAGGCTCAAGTACGTCGCAGAGAGCTGCTACGAACTGTTCTCTTTCTGTAGCCTCTTCATTAAAGGCTGCTACCTGTACTGCACCTACTGCTCTGAGGTCAGCAACCTTTGCTGCCTTAAGAACATTGATGATATGACCGCCAACCTTCTTACCGTTAACTTCAAGATTTTCAAGGTTTGCAAGCACGCCTGCAAGAGCATCACGGATCTTGATTACGTTATCGGCTGTGTAAAGTGAGCCGTCAAGAAGGCCGTTGATAAGGTCTGTGAGATTGTCAACGGTGATACCGTTAACCTCGAGACCGAGGAGATAAAGGATATTGTCAACGAACATACCGAAGTTTTCAGCAATGTAGGTTGCCATTTCCTCTGTGTAGAAGGGACCGTACATCGGCCAGTCTTCGTACTCTTCTGAGGTTTCAAGTGTTGTGAAGGTTTCGCCAACCTTGTTACCGCCGGTTTCTTCACTTGTGTACATCCAGCTGAAATCCTGAACGTCAAGCATGGTCATATCGAAGAGCTCCATAATCATACCATAGATTTCTTCGCCCATAAGCTCCTTAAGGAATTCTGCATTGTCTTCATCAGCAATTGTGATGAGGAGAAGGTTTGCAATGATTGTTACTGTGTCATGAGCGTCACAGGTCATCTTCATTGCCTTACCTGCTTCTGTAGCACTTAATGTAGTGTAATGAGCGGTTTCACCGAGATCAAAGCCTACAAGCACCTTTTCGATTACTGTAAGGTCAAGGTCTTCTATCATGTATGAAACAGCAGTAAGAAGTGAAGAGATTGTGATGTTATCAAGGCTGATTACATCGTCACCCTCTTTATACTTGTCAGCAACACCCATAAGCTTGGGAAGGTCAACAAGTGAGTTAATATCAACCTTAAGACCGAATGTTTCAAGCTTACCGAGGAGAGCTGTAAGAGCTGCAAGAGTGTTGTCAACTACAACTGCAACACCGTCAGTGTTGAGGAAGTAGATAACGTTGGGAAGAAGATTGATAACTTCTTCTACGGGGTTAGCAAAGATTTCGTTAATACGGTCTGCAACTGCACCGAGAACTGCTGCGACTGTTGCTTCTGTATCAACAACGCCATCCTTAACGATTACTGCGGGAGCAGCAACGCCAAGAGCTTCAAGAAGAACTGCAAGACCTTCAGTGTAGCCGTTTGCACCGCTGATTGTGATTGCATCAACAGTAATTCCGTTTGCATCGTCCTTTACGAAGAACTTATAGTCCTTACCGAGAAGGAGCCATTCAACAACGCCGGGAGCGTAGGTTGAAAGTACGTTTGCAAGCTCTGCCGCAAATGCCTTGACTGTTGTGATACCTGCAGGAGCCTTATAACCCTTAAGACCTGCAACATCAACGCCAAGGATAAGACCTGCTGCCTTGAGAAGTCCGCTGTCGATATCCTTAAGAAGATCTGCAATGAGATTTACTACTGCCTGAAGGTTTTCAGTTGTAAATACATTTACCTTATCAGTAAGAAGAGCGCCGAGTGAATCGTACTTTTCATCGATAAGACCTGCGATAAGTGCCTGAATATCACCGTTAAGAAGAACGTCTGTTACAGCAATAGCTGTGTCTTCGTTCCAGTTATTGGGATACTGGAGCATATATTCGCCGTCATTGTCAGCCGCATAATTCCAGTTGATTTCGCTGTAGGTGATAGAACCGCCTGCGAATACGGTCTTAAGAGCTGAAATGATTTCTGTGCCGATGAGTTCGTCAAGAACTGCTGCGTTATCTTCGTTATCGATAACACGGAGAGCTGCAGTTACGATAAGAGTAATCATATCGCCCTTATTGAATCTGCCTGCTTCGCCTTCGTCGTAAACCATTCTGAGATTATATGAACCGTTTACGCCTTCATATGCTTCAACCTTACCGAGAGCAAAGCCAACAAAGATGTCTGCAACCTTGGAAAGATCAAGACCTGTAAGCTCTGCAACAAGCTCAAGAACTGCTGCGAGAGTGAGGTTATCAAGGCTTATAGCAAGATCCTTTTCAATCTTGAGCATCTTTTCGATGTTTACAAGATCGTTGAGAGCAATGTTAAGGCCGAAAGCCTCAAGCTTAAGTGCAAGAGTATTGAATGCGCCTGCAAGGTTATTTACAGCTGCTGCAAGACCGTTTGCATTGATGAAGTAGATAATATTGGGAAGCATATTCATTGCTTCGTCAACAGGATCAGCAAGAACTGCGTCAACGCGGTCAAATACTGCTGTAAGAACTGCGCTTACTGTTGCTTCGGTATTAACAACACCGTTTTCATCCTTAACTACTGCAGGAGCAGCAACGCCGAGTGCTTCAAGGATAAGTGAAAGACCCTGAGCATAGCCTTCTGCGCCATTAAGAGTAACGATATCTTCGCCTGCATCGTAAATGTTGTTGTTGTTCTTATCATCTACGAAGAACTTGTAGTCGCCGCTGAAGAGGAGCCAATCAACAAGGCCTTCAACTTCCATGAGCATACCGGTAAGAGCTGCTACAAAGGAAGCCTTATCATTAACTTCTGATACATCATAATCAAGAAGACCCTGAACATCTGCACCGAGAAGGCTGTCGGCAATACCAAGACCAACATTTACAAGCTCTGCAAGATCACCTTCGAGACCGCCAAGAAGATCACCGAGAGCTGTCTGGATCATTTCAAGAAGGTCGGGTGTATATATATTTACGTTTGCCTCGATAAGAGCTGCAAGAGTCTTGGGGGCATCTTCCTTACCGTTGTTGATAAGAGCAATTACTTTGTCAACAAGATCGCCAAGGTTGTCAGCGATGTAAAGTGATGCTTCAGCTGACCAATCGTTGGGATAAGAGATAGCACTCTGTACAACACCGATTGCCTGCTTTTCGTAATCAACATCATTCCAGTCAAGTGCGTACCATTCGGGAGATACATAATTAACAGCTGATGATTCAAATACAGCCTTAATCTTTCCGATGATTTCCTGACCGATAAGTTCGTCAATAACCGCATCGTTACCCTCTGTGTTTACAACTGAAAGAGCAGTTGTAAGAAGGATTGTAACAACATCATCTCTGTCAGCTACCATCTTGTAGCCGTAATTTGTCTTTACAATCTTGCCTACGCAGAAGTCAACAAGAATGTTTTCTACTGCTACAAGGTTAAGACCTGTTAATTCTTCAACAAAGTTAACAATGTTTTCAAGTGTAAGAGCACCAAGGTTAAGCTTAACTTCGCCGATCTTGTTTCCGTCTGCATCCTTCTTCTCAATCTTAATGAGCTCAGCAAGGTCAAGCTTCACGCCTTCAATTGCAAGAGCATCAATAAGTGATACTACAGGAGCAAGGATGTTGCTTACTGCAACGCCTGCGCCGTTAGCGTTAAGGAAGTAAATGAGGTTGGGAAGAAGGTCAAGGATTTCAGCAACAGGGTTAGCAAGGATTGCTTCAACGCGAGTTGCAAGTGCACCGAGAGCGGAAGCTGTTGTTGCTGTTGCGGGATCGGGAACTTCTGCTCCGAGTGCTTCGAGGATAAGTGCAAGACCCTCTTCGTAGCCGTTGCCTCCGTTGATAACGATTGTGCTTGCGCCTGTTGACTTTCTTGCGAATTCATAAGCTTCACCGAAGAAGATCCATTCAACTACGCGACCTGCGTAAGTGTCAAGAACACGTGCAAGTTCAGCAACGAAGGATTCAATGTCGGTAATTTCAGCTTCGCAAGTGTATGTGCTAAGGCCTGCAATATTAGCGTCAAGGAGAACGCCTGCAGTTTCAATAAGAGTTGCATCAATGCCTGAAAGAAGATTTGCAATGAGAGCAACGAGTTCTTCCATTGTTTCAGCATTCATGTATTCGCCGATAAGACCGTTGAGAAGAGCTGAAAGTGTCTTGGGAGCATCTTCGCCCTTTTCAGCGTTGATGAGACCGATTACCATATCAACGAGATCGGGAAGCTGAGCGGCAATTGCTTTTGCTGTTGCTTCGTTCCAATCGTTGGGATAATCAAGTGCAAGGAGTGTATCGGGAAGTGCAACACTGCCGTTTACGTAAGCGTTGAATTCTTCCTCTGTTTCGAACCAGTACATCCAATCGGGATCTGCATAGTTGATGTCAACACCTGCAAGAGCAGCTGTGATTGAAGCGATGAGACCCTCTGTTTTGAGAAGAGTATCAAGTGCTTCAGCGTTTTCTTCTACAGTTGCCCATTCAAGAACGAATGAAAGGAGAACTGTGAGCATATCAGCCTGATCGAAGGTTGCTTCGCTGTAAGCTGCTGCTTTCTTCCACTCTGTCTGAAGTGTTGATTTTGAAGTATAAGTTGTGCTGCCGATTGAGTAAACTACATCGTAGATTACATTTTCAAGGCCTGTGAGGTCAAGACCTGTAAGAGCCTTAACAAGACCTACAACAAAGTTAACATCAAGGTGCTCAAGATCAAGCTTTTCAACACCGAGAAGATCTACGAGCTTCTGCTTTGCGCCTTCCTCGCCGATTTCGATATTGCCGATTACATCAATTACATCAATGATAGGATTGATTGTATCAACGATTACGAGTACAGGCTGGAGAAGGTTAAGAACGGTTGTTGAAAGGCCGTTGCTTGCGATGAAGTAAAGAAGTCCGGGAATGAGATCAATTACATTCTTAATGAAGTGGCCGTCTGTAAGAGCTTCAAGCTTTGCAAGAAGTGCGTTGATTGTTGCTTCAAGAGCGGTTGTTTCGCCGAGAGCTGCAAATGCGGTAACGTCACAGCCAAGAGCCTCAAGAAGAGGAATAATAGCGTTGTTGTAGCCGTTTGAGCCAAGGAGAGTTACAGTTTCTGTACCAAGCTTGATTTCAAGATTGCCGCCAACAAGAATGAAGTTGATAACATCTTCAAAGGGAGCAATAATTTCAGCAAGAGCAGCTGCAAAAGTCTTTGTACCTTCGTCTACACCGAAGTTGTAAACATAAGTTTCATCAGCTTCAAGAGCTTCTGCAATTGCGCCGTATTTTGTTCTGAAGGTTGAAAGGTCAATACCGAGAAGAGAATTGATAAGTGCTTCAACATCAAGAGCAGGAGCTGCTGCTTCTGTTTCTTCTTCGCCTTCTTCACCTTCTGTTGCATCCTCACCCTCTGCTACTGTTTCGGGTTCGGAAGCGTCTGGAGTTGTTGTGTTTTCGCCTTCACCTGCTTCTGCATCAGCCTTGGGAGCAAGAAGAGCGTTGAGGTCAAGCTTGCCGAGAGCGCCTGCAAGAGCTGTGAGGGTCTTATCACCGAGGAGACCGTCAATTTTACCGCCGATGAACTGATCAAGAGTTTCAGCCTCGGGAGTATTCTTGTCAAGGTCAACCTTTGCAAGAGTAAGGATTGTAGCAATGAGAGACTCAAGGTTTTCATAGAGATACTCTGCCTTTGCTTCTGTCCAGTCGTTGCCGGGATTGAGGTAAATTGCATTAGCGGAGTTACCTACTACTGAAGAACCGTTAACTGAGCCGTTGAACCAGCTATACTTCTTTGCATCGTAAACAGTTTCCTGATTAAGAAGCTCTGCAATAGCTGCAATAGCATCTTCGGAATTTGTTGCAAGGTTTGTAAAGAGTGTGTTTACAAGCTCATTGGGGTTTGCAACGAGCGCACCGAGGAGACCGCTTTCAAGTGCATACTTAACAAGATAGATAAGTACGTCTGCCTTATTAGCTACGATGTGAGCAGCCTTACCGGGTGTACCCCAGTTGTATGACTTGATTGATCTTACGGTATCAATTTCCGTAAGCTCACCAAGCATTGCAATGTAAGCAGCGTTGGGAGCAGGAAGCTCAAGACCTTCACCGAGAAGACCGGAAATAAGATTCCAGATGCCATCAAAGGATGAAAGGTCTACACCCTCACCGAGAAGAGCGTTGATATCAAGGAAGGTTGAGATAGCAACGGGAAGTGCATCAGCAACAACATCGTTTACAGGTACATTTGAAATAACACCCTTTGTGCAATCAAAACCGGTTTTATCTTCAATTATGCCATCGAGATATTTCAAGGCAAAACCAACACCGTCACAAGTTGTAAGGTCAGCATTAATTATAGCACTTGCTGAATAATTAATATTTGTACTGAGATAATCAAGCTTTGAAAGAAGCAAGTCAGCTTCAATTGCATAAGTAAGATTAGGAAGAATTTCAAGGATTGTTTCAATGGGATTTGCTGCAAGCTTTGCAATAACAGCATCAAGAGGCTCAAGGAGACCCTTTTCAATTACAGCTCTTGTTGACCCGAAAGTCTTACCGTCAGGAGCCTTTACACCTAAAAGAAGCTCAAAAAGAGGTGCAATTACGTTGTTATAACCGTCATTAGCTGTTGCTTTAAGTACTAAGTTAATTGTGTGAACATCAAGTTCTGCACCGTTAAGTGTAATTGAGCCAATAACAGGAATACCGTCAACATAAAGTCCACTGAGGTCACCTTCACCGGTACCGATTAAGGGATTTGTCTGATTCATTTCCTTATTGCAAAGAAGAGCAAGAAGAATGGGCTCAAGACCGATAAGAGCAGCCTGAATTGCCTGAAGGAAGCGCTCGCGCTTTGCATCACCCTCGAGCTCGTCAACACCCCAATCAAGGGCAAGCACTTTGGTTGTTTCACCGGTTTCTTCGTTTTTGATTACGTTGCCTTCAGCATCAACCTTATCGGTGTAAAGCACTGCATCGTTCCAGGGGGACTTACGTGTTGATTCATCCCAGTTACCGTCTGCATCCTTCTTAACAGTAGAAGGTGTTGTAGCTTTTGCAAGAAGAGTAGCTACATTGCTAAACTGTGAATACTTGCTGTTAATTGTCTTTGCAAGGGTTGTGGGGAAGATAGGAAGATTGAGACCTTCTGTTGCTTCTTCAACAGTTTTAAGATAAAGGTCAACATATACCTTTGCGTTCATTCCCTCAGCAATTTCCATATTGGGATCATCAATTTTGGGATCAATGCCCATCCAAACCTCTGTGAAGATATTTGCAACTGCAGGATAAATGAACTGAATGATTGTGTTGATAAGTGAATCGGAGAATAAGCCGTCACTGATAAGACCTGAAAGAAGAGCAGCGATATCGAAGGGCTCGCCCGTCTTCTTATTGATAAGCTTACCGAGGATAGCCTTGATTTCAGGGTCAGCAAGTGCTGCTTCAAGAGTATCAATGATATCAAGAACAAGCTCATCGGTTACAGTATAATCTTTATCACGGAAAATTTCTTCATCTGACTTTTCTCTTGTGATATCGTCGATTTCAAGAGTCTCATATGTACCAAAGCCCTTAGTTGCAACAAAATCGTTATACTTAACGAGTATGTTCTGTAACTCGTCGTACTTCTTAACGGTTTCAGCGGGAACTGTGAAGTTACCTGAGTTGTTAAGGAAGTTATAAGCATTGGTGTCAATAAGGCCGATTGAATCTCTTAAAATATAATAGGATTCAAGAGATACATAGTGAACAGTTGCACCGTAAACCGCCTTATGAGCATCATAGAGGTCATAAGCAACGTTAATCTGCACTTCCGTTCTTGTGTTAAGCTCTTTGTAAGCGTCGTTCATATGAGCAACCATAGTCTTGTTAAGGTCGTCAAAGAGCTTTTCAGCATCTGTTGCACCAAGCTCAGTATACATTGTGCTGATAAGAGCCTTGAGGTCTGTATACCAGCTGTCATAGTATGCAAGAGCGTTGAAGAGTGTTGTTGAATTTTTAGATGTTACTGCTTCAATGCGAGCAGTAAATTCTGCGTACTCAGCAAGGAAGCTGTCATTGTAGCCTGCAGCCTTACCAAGGTTATCAATGTCAGCCTTAAGAGCCTTGAGGTTGTTAATATAATCTGCACCTGCGACAGCAGCAACAAGTGCTTTATCATAAGCTTCAAGACCTGCAATTACGCGGATAAGGTTAGCGGCAGCAACTGTAAGCATAGCAGAGGTTACCGAACCGTCGTCAACATTGTCAATTGTCCAGTTCTGATAGTCTGCGATATAACCGTCTGCTTCATTCTTAAGCTCAATAACGCAAAGATAGTCATATCTGTTCTGAACTTCCTGAATCTTTGCTTCAACCGCTGCAGTATCAAGACCATAGTTTGAAACGATAGTTGCCTTAGCTGAATCGGAAAGAGCAGTAAAGGTACCGTATGCTGCGTTGAAAGCATCAAGGTGAGCCTTTACTTCATCCTTGTTCATACGCATAAAGTCAACAGCGTAGTACTCTTTGATTGCATCTACAGTATCCTTATATCCGAGAACAACGATTGCTTCTTCAATGTTTTTGATAGCCTTGTTGTACTTTGTACCGAAGAAGTGATTAAACACTGCATCATTGTTAACTGCTGTTTTTACACCTTCAAGAGTTGTCTTTGCAGTTTTGAGTGTCTCAACGTTATTCGAGGAGAGTGAAAGAACTGCGGCAACGTCAGCGGCATTGTAATATGCATTTGCGTTAAGTGTGTTTTCAGCAGTTACAAGGGCTGCTTTGTTTGTGGAAATTGTTGCACCGGTTGTTGCAGGGGCAGGGTTTGTGGCATCACCGTTTTTAGTATTAAGAGCGTGGTGATAGTGATTAGTTTTAAACACCCTACCAGTCTGGTAGTTCTGTCGGCACATAGAAAGCTTATACTGAAACGCTGAATTGAGTGTGTCAGGAATCGCTGAAATTGAGCTATAGCTTGTAAGCTTATCCATAGCAGTTTCGACCTTTACAAGAAGAACATTATGAACTCTTGCTTCGACATTACTTGTGCTTGTAGTGTCATCACCGTCCAAGTCGTTATCAGCGTTACGCCATTCGCAATCATCCATATTAAAAATGGCGTTACAAAGGTTAGCAAAGTTGTATGTGTTGTTGAGAGTAGCAAGCTCAGCATCACCGATTGCTGACTTAAGGTGTCTTTCAATCCAACCAAGGTCAGTACACTTGTCAGTGGCACTGGTTTTACCCCAACCGTCCTGACAATTACCGCCGTTATTGTGATTATGAGCGTTTTTGTACTCGTCAAGACCTTTGACAGCTAAATCAAGCTTTGTAACTACATTTACAACCTGCTCATAATATGCATAAGAAGGAGCAGTGTAAGTAAATGTATTTGTAACCTCTTTACTCGCACCAGAGTTTTTTGTTGACTCGACATAAGAGGTTGAAAAGCTCTTCATTGCATCACACTTCATTGCAGCAACAAAAGCTTTGACAGCATTAGTATCATCAGCCGCACTCGCAAAGGTAACACAACCAAAGCACACGCTCATGCTTGACATAATCATTATGACTGCCAAGAACACGGATAAAAGTTTTTTTCCAACTTTCATGTTTGTTTTCCTCCATTAAAAATTTTGTTTTTTTATTTTCTTCTGGGGCACTGCCCCGCTTTTGCCAAGACCCTTGGCCATTGAGTCTTGACGGTTAGCTTATCATACCTCCCGTTCAGCCAAATTAGACATCATATTTTTGAGCATAGTCTGCCCCATAATATATCCGTGTATATGATATCATAAGTAAAGTCAAAAAGCAACCCTAAAATAAACTATATAATAACTTTTATAAATTTAGTTCACTGTGTGTTAATTTTTAATTTATACAAAACAACAATCTTGCAGTATTTGTTAATCCTGATGTGATGTTGCTATGTATCAACGCGACCGCACACAGTTCTCCCCTACGCGGTGCATTTTTCATTTTTCGTATACTATTATATATAAGGACTCCCTCTGTCTTTTCGCTATATCTTCCTCAGAGAGGGAGCCTTAGTCTTCCTCCCTGAGGAAGGTGTCAGACCGTAAGGGCTGACGGAAGGAGTCACGCACAAAAAACACAACCCATCCGTACGGACAGGTTGTGCCTTTAAACAATTGTTTAATTAACTTAAGTAAAAAAATTATTCAGCGTCGGTAAGGTTACCATTTTCATCTTTCACGATGCCGAACTTCTCAAGAATAGCATAGATGAGAGCCCAAAGCTTTGCATACATTTCTTCGAAGATTTCAAACTTATCCATTATAATATCCTCCTATTACAAATATTTTATTTAATCAGTTAGTGATTATTCCTCTTCAGGGAGCTCGTAGCCAAAGAATGCAAATACTTCCTTGAAGTAAGCAACGATGAGAGCGAGAACTTCCTTAATCTTGTTCCAATCCATTATGTGCGCCTCCTTTTATAATTTATTAGTTAAGCATATTAACTTGCTTACATTATATATTGTTGTCAATTAAATGTCAATAGTTTATTCAAAAATATTTCACAATTTACAAATTTACATAAAAATAAAGGAGTAACCGTCGGGCTACTCCTTTGCTGTAAATTACAGACTGTTTATCATTGAAAGCAGGTCAACATAAAGATCTTTCACGTCGTTTACCCTGGTCATACCGCCCTGCAGTGACATATGGTCACCGTCATAGGTAGGCATAATGTTCCACACGCCCTTTTGCACATAGCCTTCCTCATAAGCCTTTGAAGGTGCACCGAAGGGTGCCGTTGCGGAAATTGTGTTTACAAGTCCGTCATTCTCGCGCCAGCTTTCGTCAATTTCAAAGCCGCCTTCAGTTGTGCCTGTGAAGGCACCAATTGCCTTTGAGGAGCTTACAAAAAGGCTTTCCATTTTGCTTTCCACGGGAGAATAAGTGCCGTCTGCATTCTTAACCGTTGCGCTGCAGGGAATAGAGAAGTAATAGGTGTTTTCAAGTGTGGCAATTTCCTTGTTGAGCTCAAGTGCGTTGTCGATGTACATATCGTAAGCGGCGTTGTCCCACTCTGCCTTGGCTTCATCTCTGTCGACAGTTGCTGTGCCGATCATATTTGAAAGAGCGTTCTGAATTTCACGCTTTACGCTCTCAAAAAGGTTTTCATCCTCTGAAACGGGAACATCATCGTTTGAAATGCAGTATGCTGAGGTGCCGTTGTGGGGTGCGGCAAGAGCCGTCACGCTGTAAATCCAGTCGCCTTTGCCGCCCTTGAAAAAGTCGGAAAGTTCAGCCTCATCGGTTGCGGCAATTTCCTCACTGCTGCCGTTTTCCATAATGTGTGCAAAAATACGTACCGTCGCACCGCCGAAGGAATGGCCTAAAAGGTTGATTTTATCCTCACTGCTGAAGGAATCGATGAGTGCTCTGCCCGTATAATCCTCACCGTAGCGGTCATGATTACAGCTCTCGCTGTGAGCCTTACCGTAGTCAACAACGGTGCCGGTAAGCTGAGCGTAAAGCTCGCAGGCTCTGTCCCACGCACTTGACGAGGGAGCAACGGAAGCGGCATAGCAGTCAAAGCCCTTCATATTAAGGTAAGCCATAAGGTCTCCGCCGAACATTCCCCAATAGGGCATAATTTTGTTAACAGCATCATAGCTTCCCCAACCGGAAAGCCCGTGCACAAAAACATATTTATAATTAGTATTCCATTCTGAGCTGTCAGCCTTGAGACCGTCAAAGGAAATACCGAAAAGCATTGCAATGCTCATCAGAAGGCTTAAGATTTTCAAAATAAATCCGTGAAAAATAACTGACATTATATATTCCTCCTATATTTTTCCTTGCAATAATTATAAAACTGATTTTTTGTTTTGTCAATCAAATTTTTTTTGCTTTTAGTATTGATAAATATTTAATGTTGTATTAAAATGATGTTATAACTTTATGAAGGAGTCAATCAATATGAAGAAAGCAAAAAAATCACTCGCACTTATTCTTTCCCTTGTTATGGTAATGAGTTCATGTGTTCTCTTCTCCTCAGCAAGTGAAGACGCAAGCATCTATGTGCCCGACTACGATACGGACACACCCGTTATCCTTGTTCACGGTATGAGCCAGAACAACACCTACGTCCTTGACGAAAACGGAGACAGAATCCCCAAGGGTGAAACCTATGAAATGGGCTGGCCCTTACAGATTGATGTAGGCGCACTTATCAAAGCCGCTCTGCCCAACCTCCTTATGGCTATTTTCACCCGTAAGGACAGCGGACTTGCAGACGCAATGTTCAAGGCTGCCAACGATGCTCTCCCCAACATCCACAAGGACAACGAGGGCAACTACATTAAAAATGTTGAGGTTCCCTGCTATGAGGTTCCTATGAGCGAGCTTCCCGCAGAGGTTAAAGAGGAATACTACAAATTCCTTCCCGTTCAGGAGCTTGGAGAAATCGTAGGTGAGGACGATGTTTACTACTTCGGCTATGACTCACTCGGCGATGTTCAGAAGGAAACACAGAAGCTTCACCACTACATCCACGATGTAGTTCTCCCCCAAACCGGCGCTGAGCAGATTAAGCTCTGCCACATCAGCCTCGGCGGCACAATCGCTATCAACTACCTCGACAAATTCCCCGAGGATTACGAGCTTATAAAGAAGATTGTTTTTGTTGAGCCTGCCCTTGACGGCTCTGACATCATCGGTGATATCCTCACCGGCAACATCAGCGTTTTCTATGACAATGATGACCTTTACAGCAACCTTCTTGTAACACTTCTCGGCGAAACTCCCCTTGCATACCTTCTCAACATCGTGCTCCGCATTCTCCCCGAAACCGTACTCAAGGGCGCACTTGAAAGCATGGTAAAGGGCGTGGCAGACGTTGCGATCCTTCCCACAACAATTATCTGGGCTCTCTGCCCCGACGATTACTACGAGGAAGCAAGAAAAATCTGGCTTGAGGATGAAAAGTATGCCAAGATTGCCGCAGAGGTTGACGATTTTATGGAAGCACGTTCACGCTTTGAGGAAAACCTCTTTGCTCTTCGTGAAACAGGCTGTGAGATTTATGACGTTGTATGCTACGATGTTCCCCTCTTCCCCATCTGCAAGGATTACAAGACAACCAACGCTGACCGTGTTATCCACGCGGCATCAACTTCAATGGGTGCAACCTTTGCAGACCTCGGCACAACTCTCGGCGAGGGATACGAGGCAGTCGGCACATACTGTGACGATCCCGCTCACAACCACCTTTCACCCGACGGAGTTGTTGACGCAACAACAGGTCTTCTTCCCTGCACAACCTGGTACTTCAAGGGTCAGGCTCACGAGCTTCTCCCCTACAACGACGTTGCTCTCAAGCTTTCAATCCGCCTTATGACGGACAACAATATGGTTGACGTTTACAGCAACCCCACAGCTTATCCTCAGTTCAACAGCTACAGACTCAACAACACAATCAACACCTACCGTGAGGCATGGAGCGAGTTTGACAAGTCAGGTCTTGCTGCAGATGATACCGCAAGGGTTGAAGCCGCACTCGAAAAGATTGCCGCACTCGAAAACGAGACCGTAATTGATAACAAGGCATGGACTGAGGCTCAGAATGAGCTTGAGGCTGCACTTGTACTTGCAAATGTTATTGACGACCCCAATCCCACCTGCTTTGAGAATATTCTTACAAAGCTCCTTAAGGGTGCTAATGATACAGTCAATAAGGGCTACGAGATAATCAGCAAGTAAAATGAGCAAAGTTTTTTTGGTTACTTTTTTTACAAAAAAAGTAACGCCCGACCGGCGAGGTCGTTAAACAAATTTAATCAAAACTATAGGTCACGGAAATCAAAATCCGTGACCTTTGCTTTTATGTTCGATTATTGTTTTTTCGCTCGCCGCGAGGCGTTCTTTCTTGTAAGAAAGAACCAAAGAACTTTACTTGTTTATTAACTCCAGCATTTTATCAAGCCTTACCTCAAACTGCTCCTTATCCACCTTGTAGGACTGAGCGTGGTCAGCACCCTCAACAATAAGCAAATCCTTATGCTCACTGCCACAAGCCTCATAAAGCTCCTTTACCATAAAGCACGGCACAAGCTTGTCCTCAGCACCGTGAATAAACAGCATCGGCACTCTTGCGTTTTTCACAGCCTCAACGGGCTTAAGGTCGTCAAAGCTGAAGCCCTGCCTTTTTTTATGCACACGGTCAACCGCTTCAATAAGTCTGCGGGGCGGAACACCTAAATCCCTGAGCTTGTAGTCAAACAATGCCTTCGCCGTTGTAAAGCCGCAGTCTGCAATAATCATTTTAACGTTTTCGGGAAGGTCCTCTCTGCCGCCCATCATTGTAACCGTAGCGCAGCCCATTGATACACCGTGAAGGATAATATCGATATCCTCACCGAAGCTATTCTTCATATATGAGAGCCATTTCATACAATCCCTGACCTCATTGTAGCCGAAGGTACAGTGAGTACCCTCACTTTCGCCCGAGGCTACGTGGTCGACCAGAAACACGTTGACACCTTTTTTAATGTAATACTGCGCTACTCCGCTGAACTCCTTTTTACCGTAGCTTCTGTAGCCGTGGGCACCGAAAAGATAGGCTTTGCTATCCCCCTTTGCCTTAAAGAGATAGCCCGTAAGCTTGTATCCGCTGTCGGAAATTATGTAATGTCTTTCGTAGCCGTAATCCTCAAGCCATTTCAGATTATCCTGCAGAAATCCGCCGAGGTGACTTGCATCACATCCCGAAATTTTACGACCGACACTTTCGGGAAGCACCATATTGCGGTTAAACAGAAGCTCGTCAATCAGAGCACATACGCTGTAAGCGGCGGCACCCGCAGACACACCCGCAACAGAAAGACCGAGAGCAGTCTTAAGAGTTGTTTTCATATTTCATTTCTCCTTTTCGGAAAAGTTTCTTTTATGATATTATACAACAGATTAAGGTAGGATGTAAAGTGAAAAACGGTATTTGATTCTGACTTGCTTTTTGACTTGCATAGCACCCTATATCTGACCCGCATTTTGACCTGCATAGGGTTTAAATGAAGCGATGTGTGCCGTACGAAGTGCCGTAAGGCACACAATCAAGGCAAAGCCTTGTATATCATCAATTCCTCAGGAATTGCATATCATCAACTTCGCAAGAAGTTGTATATCATCAATGCGAATCATTGCATATCATCAAGCCGACAGAATACACACCTGAAGGTGTGATGATATACGCCGCACCTTGTGCGGCGATGATATGCAGCCCTGTCGGGCTGATGATATACCAAGCCTGTCGGCTTGGATAAAAAAATCCGACAAGTCAAACTTGTCGGATTTTTTGGCCGCCCAGAGGGATTTTGTCCCGGCGCTCCCGCGCCTATCGCCTCGCTTCGCTCGTTGCCACGTCGGCGAAAATGCTCCCCCGGAGCATTTTCTTTCGCACTCTTGCGGTTCCCAAAGTTTCCATGCGCCTTGGAGCGGCGCGAAACTTTGACCGCTGCGCATCGTTACGCTCGCTTCATCGTCCACCGGACGCGCTCGCGACCTCACTCCCTCCTTGTTCGTATCCCGCTGTATTACTATCCGAGCAAAAAAATCACGGCACACAAGGTGCCGTAATTTTTTTGGCCCGCCCAGAGGGATTCGAACCCCCGTTCTTCAGAATCGGAATCTGCTGCGTTATCCAGCTGCGCCATGAGCGGTAATATTAAACGGCGGCATAAGCCGCCGCCTTTGTGCTGCTGATTATTCTGCAAGGGCTCTTTCAAGCCAGATCTTGCCGATGTCCATTGCATTGTAAAGACCCTTTTTCTCGGTCTTCTGTGCAATTCTGTCGTGGGGTCTTACATCGGGATCAGTGTTGATGAGCTGAACTGATACACGGTCTGCAACTGCAAGTCCGTCAACATCCTTTGTGCTGAGAATCTGGAACATGATTACAAACTTGTCGCTCATGTTACCGTAGTAAATTGTGTTGCCCTTTCTTACAAGGGGCTTATCCTTATAGGTCAGAAATTCTGCCTTCTTTTTACCTGCCATTGTTTTACCTCCAAATTATTTAAGGTAGCTTTTTACAAGCTCCTGTAAAAGCTCGTCGCGGTCAATTCTTCTTATAAGACTGCGGGCGTTTTTGTGCGTGGTGATATATGTCGGGTCCTCTGAAAGAATGTAGCCGACAATCTGATTAACGGGGTTGTAGCCCTTCTCCGTAAGTGCTTCATATACCTGAGAAAGAACCTCCTTCATATCCTCGGGAGTTTCTGCCTTAAGCCTGAACTGAATTGTCTGATCACTCATAACTGTTCCTCCGATCATACATCAAAAAATAGAATATGGTTTATTATATCCTATTTTTAAGAATAACACAATGGTATTTTTGATTTTTTTATAAAGTTTTTACTCACTTTTTATCTTTTTATTCTTTTCTTTATCCCCTTTTCCGACCTCATTCAACGAAAAGCGCATTGAAAGGCTTTCCGTCGGACAGCTTCTGACACAAAGTCCGCAACGTATACACTCCGCGGAATCGGGCTGTGAAAGCACGCTGACGTTCATTTTGCAGACTCTTTCACATTTTTTACAGTCAATACACTTCGCCTCATCGTTTCTTATACGCAGAACGGAGATACGGTTGAAAAGGGCGTAAATTGCTCCTAATGGGCAGATGTACTTGCAGAAGGGACGGTAGATTATAATCGACAGAAGCACCGTCACGGCAAGGATTACGCCCTTGTATGCATAAAGGAAGCCGACAGAGTCCCTTATGCCCTCATTCACCGCGGCAAGGGGTATTCCGCCGAAGAGCATACCCGACGGACAGATGTACTTGCAGAAATAAGGGGTGCTTATTCCGTAACCGTCAAGAAAGAACATCGGCAGTATTATCACAAAAACAAGAAGGATAACATATTTCAGATATCGCAGCACCCTGTCGCCCTTAAAGGTTGATATTTTTTTGAAAAAGGGTACTTTGTGAAGCAGGTCCTGCACAAGACCGAAGGGGCAGAGCCAGCCGCAGACAAGTCTGCCGAAAATTGCGCCGATAAAAATAAGAAAGCCCGAAACGTAAAGGGTTATCTTATGCTCAGATCCGATTACCGCCTGCAATGCGCCTATGGGACAGGCCCCGAGGGCACCCGGGCAGGAATAGCAGTTAAGTCCGGGAAGACAGAAGCGCTTTGAGGTACCCATATATATCCTGCCCTGAGCAAAGCCTGTAAAAAAGCTGTTTGTCAGCACCGTCCACAGGGTCTGCACAAAAAGTCTTATCTTATCTGTTTTGAAAAATCCTTGCTTTTTATCCAATTCCTATACACTCCAGACAAATTCTTATTGCTTTTGAAAGCACCGTTTCCGCCTCTCCGCGGTAACAGCCGAAAAAGAACATAACAAGCCCGATCAGGGCGGTTATTATGCCCGCTTTTTCAGGTATACGTTTTTTCATATGCTTCACCTCAGAATTCTACTTTAATTTTTCAAAACAGTTTACTTTTTTATTTTATTTTGTTACAATTCTATTCGGATTATATGAAAGGACGTGAAAAGCTTGAAGCTAAAGGAAAAAAGCAAGATGCTCAGAAGAGCCGCATATGTTGCCTTCCCCCACTCTGCGCCCATTCTCGCAGGCTACGGCTTTCTCGGTCTCGCCTACGGCATACTGATGAGTGTCAACGGCTTTTCGCCCTTTTTCACCTTTATGATGAGTGCTGTTGTTTTTGGCGGTTCAATACAGATAGTCGCCGTTGAGCTTCTCACCGCCGCCTTTGCTCCTCTTCATTCCTTTATAATCACCTTTGTGCTTTGTGCAAGGCATATTTTTTACGGCATTTCAATGCTCGAAAAATACAGAGGCCTCGGTATAAAAAAGCTTTATATGATTTACGGTATGGTTGACGAAACCTTTTCAATCAACTATTCGGCAAATCCGCCCTCCGATGTTGACAGAGGCTGGTTTATGTTCTTCATTACCGCCTTCAACCACGTTTACTGGATAATCGGCTCAACCGTCGGCGCTCTCTTCGGTACAATGATAAGCTTCAGCACCGAGGGTATAGACTTTGTTATGACAAGTATGTTCACCGTTATTTTTATTGAGCAATGGAGAAAGGATAAATCCCATTTCAGCGCTCTGACGGGACTTGCAGTCTGCACTCTTTGTCTTGTTCTTTTCGGCAAGGACAGCTTCATTATTCCCTCGATGGTTACAATTCTTGTTATCCTGACCGTTGCAAAGCCTTATCTTGAAAAGAAAATGGAGGTGACCTACGATGAGCTTTAAGCATCAGCTTATCACCGTCGGGCTCATTGTCCTTGCAACGGTGATTATGCGCTTTCTCCCCTTTGTTCTTTTCCCCGATAACAAGCCTACTCCCAAGTTCATCCATTACCTCGGAATTGTGCTTCCCGGTGCGGTTTTCGGTCTGCTTATGGTTTACGCTTTAAAAAGTGTGAACATACTCGATGGCAGTCACGGACTCCCCGAGCTTATCGGAATTGTTGTCACCGCCGCCGTACACCTTTGGAAAAAGCAGATGCTGCTTTCGATTTCTGCAGGCACAATCTGCTATATGCTGCTTGTACAGTTCATTTTTTAAAAATTTTATTTTTTTCATCCCGAAGCTGTTTCGGGATGTTTTTTTATGAGCAGAATATAGAGAGGTGATTTTTTTGATAAATATTATGCTTCGCGGACTTATCGTATATATCACGGTCATACTTTCCGTAAGGCTTATGGGCAAAAGACAGATAGGTGAGCTTCAGCCCTCAGAGCTTGTAACAACCTTCCTTTTGTCGGAGGTGGCATCAATGCCCCTTCAGGATAAGGATACCTCTCTTTTTACCTGTCTTGTGCTTATATTTATGATTGTTTCGCTTGAAATCATCTTCTCCGTAATCGCCGTTAAGTCGGATAAATTTCGCCGCCTTCTGCAGGGCTCAAGTGTCCTTGTAATTAAGGACGGTAAGCTTTTACAAAATAAGCTCAGGGAAATACGCTACAGCATTGACGACCTTATTGAGGGTCTGCGGCTTAAGGATGTCTTTGATATTTCACAGGTGAAATACGCCTATGTCGAAACGAACGGTGCTCTGAGCATTGAGCTTAAGGAGAATTACCGTCCCGTAACACCCGCCGACCTTAAGCTGACCGTTCAGGGTGAGCCCCTCATCTGCCTTGTTGTAAGCGACGGATGTCCCGTTGAATCAAACCTTGAGCTTTGCAATATGACACCGCAGAAGCTTCACAAGGCAATAAGCAGGGCAGGCTATGAAATGAAGGATATTTTCATTATGACCGCCGACAGAAACGGAAAATACAACATCATTCCGAAGGAGAAGAAGCAATGAAGCGTTTATTTTTTGCCGCGGGGCTTATTGTGATTGCAATTGCTCTTTGCATTTTCAGCAGCGTTTCCGTAACAAAAAGCTCGGAAAAAATGAAGTCAGCGCTTGAAAAAGCAGCCGTTCTTATAAGCGAAGAAAATACCGTCGAAGCCGAAAAGACCCTGCACGAATCGGAAAAGGTATGGCGTAAGACAGAAAATCTGTTCAGCTTTATTGTTGACGCCGATAAGATTGAAGAAATGAACATCGGCTTTTCGATGATAAAAAAGCATCTCAAGGACGGCAACACAGAGCACGCCCTTGAAAGGCTTCACGAATGTGAGCTTATGCTTGACGAAATTACGGCAAACGAAAGGCTCGACATCAAGAATATTATGTAAGCTTTATTATCAGATATTGATATAATAAATATCGTTGCCTCTTGACTTGATGAATTTTATTAAATCCTCAAACTTAAGCCAGACAAAGGCGGTGTTATCGTTGGGATGAAAGCCGATGTAGCCGTCAACCTTTTTAAGCTCACTGTCAAGCACAACGTTCACGTCGGCATCGTCATCGTTGATGATACCGAAGGGTGAAACCTCACCGGGATTGAGCCCGAGGTGTTTTTTAAGTCTTTCGTCCGAGCCGAAGGAAAGCCTTGAGCAGCCGAGCTGAGTGCGGATATCCGCCTGAATATCGGGATGCTTATCCTTGAGCATTGAAACAACGTAATGGGTCTTTCCGTTGGCGTTACGAAGGAAGAGATTTTTGCAAACCTCACCGTCGGTAAAAATGCCGAGCTTGTCCATATCCTCAATCGTAGTAACTGCCTCGTGATGAATAACCTTATATTCGATTTTAAGCTCATCGAGAGCCTTATATACTTTTTCCTGTTCTGTCATGGTATTAGTCCTTCTTCATAAAAGTTGATGTATTTCCGTCCTCTGTATTAACAAGTGTGAGTACGTTGTCACGCACGGAGAAACGATAGGTTGTTTTTATTGTTGCGCCGTAAATTGAATGATTTACGGTTACCTCATCGCCGTTTACGGTATAAGTACCGGGAACGGTGGTCTTAACCGGCATATTGAGTACGGGTATAACAAGGTCAACATATTTTACATTGACCGTACCGTCGGAAAGAAACTCGTAGCCCATCATATTTGAGCTGTCGGTCCACGTACCGTAGAGGGACTCAACGCTTGAAACAGACTGTCCCGACTGAGACGGATCAAGCCTTGTAAACATAGTTGCTTTTCCGTTTTCATCAGTAAGGGTCAGAACGTCGCTTATAATGCTCCAGCTATAGCTTTTTGTAACGCTGACGTTCTGCTGATAATACTGGATAACAAGGGAATCCTCCTGATAAAGATAGATGCCCTCATTTGTTGTGCAGACTGTTTTATCCGCATTGCACAATACTGCCGTAAGCTGACCGTCATAAGCAAAGGTGTATGTCTGTGTTCCGTCGGCGCTGACCCACGTGCCGTTAAGTCCGTTAAGTCCGCTCACGGGAGCAGAGGACGTTGTCGGAACGGTTGAGCCTGTTGTGCTTTGTATAGCTTCGTCGACTCTTGCATAGGTTGAGGTTTCGTGCTCCTCAAGGTTATACATTGAAAGTGTTTTTCCGTCAATTTTCACGGTGTATTTATTTTCAATTGTTGCGGTATAAATCGAAAACTTGATGATAAGCTTATCGCCCTCAAGGATGAATACACCGTCAGCCTTTCCGTCGAGGGGGATATTGAAGGCAGCAAGATTAACATAGGTCATTTTAACCGAGCCGTCAGAGAAAAACTCGTAGCCGCTCATTCCTGCACTGTCCATCCATTTACCGATAAGCTGACTTCTCAAATCGGGAGCAGCTACAGTTGTTGAAGGAGCAGTTGTCTGCACGGGAGCGGTAGTTGAAGGTGCAGGGGTTGTGCTCTGCTCAAGGCTTGCGGGAGGTACGGTAGTGGTGGCATCATCTCCGCTGCCGCTTGTAAAGCTGACAACACCAACAACAGCAAGACAGACTGCAAGCACTCCGCCGACAATTCCTGCAAGAATTTTATTTGACTGTGACATAAGCATTCTCCTGTATAGTTTTAACGGAGCATTCAGAAAGAATGCTCCGTCACAAATTATTTCATTAAATTACGCAGCAGTTGAATCTACGGGAGCTGAAGGCTCAGCAGGTACATATGCCATGTAAACTGTCTGACTGCCGTCAGTGATGTCCGTAAGGGTAAGAGCGCTGTTAGCAACAGAGAACTTATATTCCTTAGTGATGGACTTTGAGTAGATTGTATAGGTAATCTTTACGTTGTAAGTACCGTCTTCAAGCTCAGTAATGCTGTATGTGCCGACTGTGTCACCGGTATACTTGATGTTTACGATGGGTACAACAACATCAGCAAAAATGATTTTGCAGGAGCCGTCCTCATAGAATTCATAACCGGTTGTTCCTGTTGAATCTCTCCATGCACCGATGATAAGCTTATCAGGTGACTTGCCGCCGCAAGCTGTGAATGCTGAGAGAATAACGAGAACGCTGAGAACAACAACAGCAATTTTCTTGAAATTTTTCATACCTTAAACTACCTCCTTCTTTATTTATGTTATTCATTATAGCACGGATTTTTTCATTTGTACAGAGAAATT
>JAZOVO010000076.1:0-30557 GCA_045658745.1 Acutalibacteraceae bacterium
GTAAGCTCAAGCACCGAGGATGCAGTTTTTGCATCCTCGAAAAACATTTCATAAAAATCACCCAGGCGGAAAAACAAAATAGTGTCCGGATAATCCTTTTTTATTTCAAAGTACTGTGCCATCATTGGTGTCATTTCAGACATTTTGTTTTCCCTCCTGTGATTCTGACTTCTGAAAATTTAAGAATTAGTGACAGCCGCTGCAGCTTGAGCATGAACCGCCGCAGTTGTGCTCTTCGGGTGCTTCGGGCTCGCAGGTTGCGGGGTCTGCACCGTTAACGCAAAGGCCGAGAATCTGCATAACGTAGTTCATAAGACCGTCGATTTCTGCTCTTGCAGCTTCGTAGTTCTTCATCTTGTCGCTGTCCATAAACTTAGTGTATACGTCGTTGAACTGCTCCTCGTAGCCGCGCATTTTTTCACTGTCGGGAGTTTCCTTTGATGCTTCAATCTGATAGTTCATCTGAACCATCTGAATCTGAGCCATAAGCTCGTTGAGCTCTGCATCGTTTTCGTTCTCTTCTCTTGCTTTTGCAAAGTTGATGTAACGCTCGTCCTGCTGAATTGCAGCGCCGAGTTCACGTGTAAGTTTGATGATGTCCATTTGTTTTTGCTCCTTAAAATAAAATTTATAACATACTTCTTATGAAGTAAATTTATACTAATTCACCGTAAACAATCCATGTTCTGGGATTGGTCACTTTTACATCGGCAAATGAGCCTATAAGGCTTTCATCTCCTTCAAATTCAATAATGACGTTGCCTTGTGTTCTGCCTGAAAGGAAGCCCTCGGTTTTTGCCTTTTCCTCAACAAGCACACGGTAGGCTCTGCCCTTCATTTTAGCTGTACGCTCCCCTGCTATTTTTTCCTGCAGGTCGGTAAGCTCCTTAAACCATACGCCCTTTTCCTGACGGGATACGGGATCGTCCATATCGTAAGCCTTTGTTCCCTTTCTCGGCGAGAAAATGAAGGTGAAAAGCGAGGTGTATTTTACCCTTTCTACAAGTGAAAGAGTATCACAGAACTCCTCATAGGTTTCACCTGGGAAGCCTACAATAATGTCACTTGTTACCGAAAGCTCAGGCATAAGCTCATAAGCGTAGTCTATAAGTGAGAGATATTTTTCTCTGTTATAGTGTCTGTTCATTTCCGTAAGCACCCTGTCATTGCCCGACTGAACGGGAAGATGCAGATGCTTTGCAACCTTTTTGCACTGTGCCATAGCTTCAATAAGCTCGCGGGTGCAATCTCTCGGATGTGAGGTCATAAAACGGATTATGAAGTCACCCTCAAGGTCATTTATCGCCCTGAGTAAAGCGGGAAACTGCTTATCCTCGGGAAGATTTTTGTTGTATGAATTAACGTTCTGTCCGAGGAGATTTATTTCCTTATAGCCCGAAGCAACAAGACCCTTTACCTCTTCAACGACCGTATCAAAATCACGGCTTCTCTCCCTGCCACGTACATAGGGAACGATGCAGTATGAGCAGAAATTGTTACAGCCGTACATTATGGGCACCCATGCTCTGAAGGTACCGTCGCGTCTGACGGGAAGACCCTCAACAATGTTGCCGTCACTGTCAGCGGTTTCAAAAACTCTTTTACCCAGACAAAGACTGCGGTACACAAACTCGGGAAGTCTGTGAGCAACGTGAGTGCCGAAAACTATATCGACAAAGGGATAGCTTGCCTTAATCTTATCCGCCACAGACTGCTGCTGAGTCATACAGCCGCAAAGGGCAATTATCATATCGGGATTCTTCTTCTTTATCGGCTTGAGGGCACCGACGTTACCGAAAACTCTGTCCTCGGCATGCTCTCTGATTGCGCAGGTGTTGTAAAGCACGAGGTCTGCCTCCTCAGGGGAAAGACAGAAATCAAAGCCCATACTGTAAAGCAGTCCCTTAAGCTTTTCGCCGTCGGCAACATTGCCCTGACAACCGTAGGTGTGTACAAAAGCCTTTGGCCTTCCGTCAGTAAACCTCGACTTAAGAACGGTGCTTACAAGCTCGGTATATTCTTTTTGTTTGCTGAGCTCCTCAAAAGGAACTGTGAATTTATCAATAGGTTTTTCCAAAGCGTAAGCCTCCGTTAGTTTTCAGCTCCTGCAAGTGCAATAAGCTTTTTAAGTCTGTGATTGACCGCAGAGCGGCTGATGGGCGGTGTGCACATTTCTCCGATTTCCCTAAGGCTTGCTTCCTCGTTTTCTATACGAAGATCGGCAATAGCTCTGAGCTCCTCAGTTAATTGCGAATATGCACCGCTGCTTTTAAGCCTTTCTATAGCACTTATCTGGTCATATGCCGCAGATGCGGTTTTTGACAGATTTGCATTTTCAAAGTTATTTCTGCGGTTTGTAAGGTTTCTTAAATCCTTGTATATTTTGATATTCATAATTGAAAGCGAAGCCATTGTTGCTCCCATTATAGTGAGCAGATCCTCAATGCTTTCACTGTCCTTTATGTAGATAACATTTATGTACCTTCTTACCATATGCTTTGCCTTAAGACCGTAATCCGTAAGAATTTTAAGCAGGTCAAGGCTGAGCGTGCGGTAAGGAACAACAAATTCAATATGATAGCTTTTATTCGGATCACTTGCCGTTCCGCAGGAAAGGAAGGCTCCCCTCAAAAAAGCTGCATTACAGCAGTTTATACTCTCGGCAGTATCTCCGCATTCATTAAGTAGATTACCTCTGTCAATGCGTCTGACCCGCTCCTTACCCGTTGAGGAAAAGGCAGACAGAACATTGATTCTTTCTTTCTCACTTCCGATTTCGCAGGTAACCTTACCTGCATCGGAAATATGCTTGCCCACGTCTACATTACACACTCTTTTTACAAGCTCGGCATATTTCTCGCCAACAAAAGGATTATCCGTAAGAAGTGAAATCTCATTAATATCGAAGCTTCTGCCGAAAAGCAGCATACCGTAAGCCATTGCGTGAGCGCAGCAATCGGGCATATCTTCATTTTTCATAAGTTCTTCTTTAATTTCAGCCGAAAAAGACATATATGCCCTCCTTAAATAATTTAACGTTTATTATCAGACTGATTTGATTTCTCTTTCAAGCATAACGCCGAATTTTTCCATAACCGTGTCCTGACAGAATTTAACAAGATCAAGAACATCCTTGGTTGTTGCGCCATCGTAGTTGATGATAAAGCCGGCGTGCTTTTCACTTACCATTGCACCGCCGATACGCTTTCCCTTGAGACCTGACTGTTCAATAAGAGCTCCTGCAAAATATCCCTCGGGACGCTTGAAAACGCTTCCTGCGCTGGGATACTCCAAGGGCTGCTTATCCTTTCTTCTCTGAAGAAGCTCACGCATTTTAGCATTGATTTCTTCCTTATCGCCCTTTTCAAGAGAAAGAACAATACTTGTAATTACACAGTCGCGCTCGGAATAAACGCTGTGACGGTAGCCGAAATCAAGCTCTGAGGCATCAAAATGACCCGCATTGCCGTCAAAATCAATGTGATTGCAACGGATAACAACATCCTTCATTTCGCCGCCGTAAGCACCCGCATTCATATATGCCGCACCGCCGCAGGAGCCGGGAATACCAAAGGCAAACTCAAGTCCCGTAAGGCTGTGCTCAAGAGCAAATCTGCAGGGAGCAGTAAGCATAGCGCCCGCACCGACCTCGATGGTTGTCTCGTCAAGAAGCTTAACCTGATTGAAAGCCTCTCCGATGTAGATAACAGGTCTGTCGGTGATTCCGTCATCGCTGACAAGGAGATTACTGCCGTTGCCGAGGATGAAGGGCTTAAGACCGCAGGCTTTTATTATTTTTAACGTCTCTGAAAGCTCACTTTCATTCTGAGGGCAGATAAAAACAGATGCATTACCGCCCGTTTTAAAGGTTGTATGTGTCTTCATAGGCTCATCGGTCAGAAAGCCGATATCAGCCTGTGAAAGCCTTGAAATAAGCTCTTTCAAAGGATGACCTCCAAATTAATAGTGTACAAGAGCGGCACCGATAATACCTGCATCATTGCCGAGGGTTGCACGGCAGATTTCTGTCTGCTTATCCTGATACTTACTGTATCTCCATTTTTTAATAAGCTCTCTGATGGGGCCGAGGAGAGTTTCGCCCTCGTTGCAGATTCCGCCACCGAAGCAAATAAGCTCGGGCTGGAAAATGTTTACAAGATTAACCGTACCGATTGCAATATATTCCATATATGTGTTACATACCTTTGTTGCGCACTCGTCACCGAGTCTCATTGCATCAAAGGCAGTTCTTCCGCCTGCGTTTTCGATATCACCGCCGCAAAGCTCCCACATTTTACTGTCCTTATTATTAAGCATTGCCTCTTTTGTCTGATTTACAAGTGCGGTTGCAGAAGCATATCTTTCCCAGCAGCCGACTCTGCCGCAGTTACATTCCTCACCGTCGAACTTGATAACCGCGTGACCGATTTCACCGCCTGCATCGTTGCAGCCGACAAGAAGCTCACCGTCAAGGACGATACCGCCGCCTACACCCGTACCGAGAGTAACGGCAATGAAGCTTTTCTTACCTTTACCGCAGCCTGCAAGAGCCTCACCGAGAGCCGCACAGTTAGCGTCATTTTCAATATAAACCTTAATTCCGGGGAATTTTTCGTTTATGTACTCAGTTGCGGGAACATTGTTGAAGGCAAGGTTGTTAGCGTAAAGGATAACACCCGTTGCACGGTCAACCGAGCCGGGAGTACCGACACCGATGCTTTCGATGTCCTCTACCTTAAGACCTGCATCAGCAATTGCATCGGCAATGCAAAGGTTGATATCATCAAAAATTTCCTTTGCGGGTCTGGGAGTATTTGTCTTTCTCTTTGAAAGACCGATAATTTTATTTTCAGCGTCAATAACGCCTACAGCGATATTTGTACCGCCCAAATCAACACCAATTTTATACATAATTTTCACCTCTTAAAAATTTCCCCAAAGCTGAATTTCATCATCCTGAGGTATAATATCGTCCACCATACCGAGATTGTGCATAAGCTCTCTGGCGGCGTTATAGCCCATTTTCTTCTGTCTGTTATTCATCGCTGCAACCTCAATGATAACAGCAAGGTTACGGCCGGGCTTGACAGGAACAACGGTATAGGGCACCTTTACACCAAGGATTTCCGTATATTCGTTTTCAATCCCCATTCTGTCGTAAACCTTCTCGCTGTCCCAGGGTTCAAGCTGAATAACCATATCGATTTTTTCGTTGAGTTTGACGGAGCCCATACCGAAAATACGTCTTGCATTGATTATACCTATACCTCGAAGCTCAATAAAGTGACGAATGTTATCGGGAGCTGAACCGACAATGACCTTTGAGCCCGTCTTTTTGATTTCGACAGCATCATCGGCAACAAGTCTGTGACCGCGCTTGATAAGCTCAACGGCGGTTTCACTTTTACCGACACCGCTGTCACCGAGAATAAGCACACCCTCACCGTAAACCTCAACAAAAACACCGTGGCGTGTAATTCTTTCCGCAAGCTCAACATTAAGATAGGCAATAAGAGACGCCATTGAGCGTGAGGTTGACTCAACTGTTCTTAAAACAGGCACACCGTATTCGGGAGCAAGCTGAAGTATATGCTTCGGACATTCGAGATTTCTCGAAATAATGATGCAGGCGGGATGCTTCGACATAAACTTGTTGATTTTCTGAAGACGCTCCTGCTCGGGAAAGCTGTTTACAAAATCAACCTCTACCTTACCGAGGAAATTGATTCTGGTACAGTCAAAGAAATTATCATAGCCCGCTATTGTAAGACCCGGTCTGTGAACATCGGGGGTTGTTATAAATATTTCGGAAGGATCCTTAGGTAAAAACAAGGGCTCTAATTGCTGATCCTTTATAATCTTTGCAAGGGAAACTGAATAAGTTGCCATCGGCTCGCCTCCATTACTTTAAATTATCACTCTTGCCGCTTCTTCACGGCATTTTCTGAGAAGTGTGTCCGCCTTAAGCGGTGTTTCACATTCAAAGCTGAACTTCATCATAGGATGTCTTGTGTCGGGAATTTCTTCCCCCTCCTCGTTGCGAAGACCCTTTGCAATTACCTCGAAGGGCTTTTCGCCCGCATTCATTGCTTCAAGGCTGTCGCCCTCGAAAAAGCGGTTACGCTGTGAGCAGTAAGCCACACCGTTTTCCCATTTTTCAACGACTGCCATTACATCCCATTCTCTGTTGTATCCGCCCTTGTAGCTGATATTTGCATCGTCGGCTACATCGCCGTAATAAAATCCGGTGCAGTAATCACGGTAGCTTACCTTACGCATTTCATCAAGAATCCATTGCTCGGGCATATAGTCCTCGCGGGGATTTTCAAAATAGGCATCAATGGCCATTCTGTAAGCGTTGGTAACAACCGCTACATAATAAGCGGATTTTGCTCTGCCCTCAATTTTAAAGCTTGTTATTCCCGCGTCAATCATCTCAGGGATGTGCTCGATCATGCACATATCCTTTGAGTTAAGGATGTAGGTACCGCCCTCATCCTCTCCTATCGGGAAATACTGACCGGGGCGCTTCTCCTCAACGAGACGGTAATTCCATCGGCAGGGCTGTGCGCACTCGCCGCGGTTAGCGTCGCGGTTGACAAGATAATTGGATATAAGGCATCTGCCCGAAAAGGAAACACACATTGCGCCGTGAACAAAGCATTCAATGTCCATATCCTCGGGAATGTTCTCTCTCATTGAGCGGATTTCACTCATTTTAAGCTCACGTGCAGTTACAACACGCTTTGCTCCCATCCGATAAAAGGCATTTGCCGCCGCGTGATTTACAATACCCGACTGAGTAGAAATATGAATTTCAACATCGGGAGCGTATTTTTTAGCATAATCGAGCACACCGAGGTCGGAAATTATAAATGCATCGACGCCCGCCTTCTGTGCGTTCTGTAAAAAAGCGGGAAGCTCGGAAAGCTCATCGTTACGGGGAAGAACATTGCAGGTAAGGTAAACCCTTACTCCCCTGTCATGAGCATATTTAACGGCTTGATGAAGCTCCTCGTCGGTAAAATTGGCGGGGCCCGCCCTCATACCGAATACCTTGCCGCCGATATAAACGGCGTCTGCACCGTATTTACAGGCAGCCTCAAGCCTTTCCATATCTCCCGCCGGAGCAAGAAGCTCCGGCTTTCTGATTATTTTATTCATCATCCATTACTCCTGCTGCGCCGTAAACAACCTTCTGTACATTGTCCTGATGCTCTGCGG
Organism: Acutalibacteraceae bacterium; assembly: GCA_045658745.1. GTDB lineage: Bacteria > Bacillota > Clostridia > Oscillospirales > Acutalibacteraceae > UBA6857. Next base: position 7,225 of record JAZOVO010000076.1, read on the forward strand.
CAGTTGAAGCAAAGTAAACCTCACCGCTGTCGCTGTGACAGAAGAAGTAATAATCATTATCAGAGGGATAAAGAGCTGCCTTGATTGCCGTCGCACCGGGATTGCAGATAGGTCCGGGAGGAAGTCCTGTCTTACTGTAGGTGTTATAGGAATCAAGATAAAGGGTATAATGCACCTCTGAAAGAACGTTGAAGGTCTTAAGTGAATTGATATAGTCTGTTGTGGAGTCCATATCGAGTGTGGGATAGGATGCGGCATCCTTGAGACGGTTATGAATAACTGCAGAAATGTCAGCCATCTGTGTTCCGTCTTTAGCTTCGCACTGAATAATCGAAGCGATGGTCATAATCTGATTCTTTGTCATACCGAGCTTTTTAAGCTGAGCATCATAAGCGCTGTCCCATCTGGCATCAAAGTTGTCAAGAAGCTTTTCAATTACGGAGCTTGCACTTTCACCGATGAAGAAATCGTAGGTATCAGGGAAGAGATAGCCCTCAGCCTTGAGGTATCTGCCCTCACTGTCGGTGATTTCCTTGATGAAGTCATACTGTCCCGCAACAATTTCAAGGTTAGCATAAAGCTTCTCGGCAGTGCAGACCTCGTACCTTTCGATTTTTTCAAATACCTCAGCAATGGTATAGCCTTCAGGGAAGGTAAGTCTTACCGTATCCTTTGCAACGTTGTTATAAGCAAGCATACTGTCAAGAATATTTTCAATACCGCTGTCAGCGTAAACATAGTACACACCGGGAAGATATTCCACGGGAACCTGCTTGACCTCGCCTGTTACCTCATCGTAAAGAAGCTCGCCTGTCTCTTCATCGTAAGCGGCTTCATAATCATAATGTCTGAAGCGGCAGAAGAAATCCGTAAGAAGAGGCTGAGTAACAAGACCCTTTTCCTTGAGGATTTCAAATATAGTGTCGTAAGTAGCACCCTCGGGTACTTCAACAACAACGGAATAGTTTTTGTTTTCGTCATCAATCACAAGGATATCATTGATAAATGAGAAGGCAACGGAAGAAACAACGGAAACAATTGTGCCCACAAAAATCACACACATACAGGTAATGAGTATGCCCTTAGCGAGAGTATAAGCGGCATTGGCACGTCTTTTCTTGCTCTGACGCTTTTTCTCGGCAAGAGCAATTCTTTCCTGACGGAACTGCTCGGCAGCAGGACTCAGCGGAGCCTGAGCAGGTCTTTTACGAGGCTGATTTGAAGGAGCCTGAGCGCTTCTTGCGGCAGGAGCCTTTTTAACAGGCGCATTCGGTACGGAATTACCCGCAGGTCTTGCCGCGGCAGACTGCTGCTCGGGTGCAGGACTTGACGGATATGCAGGAGCTACAGGTGCGCTTGCAGGCGGATTAGCCGCAACACGCTTTCCCTCAGGAAAATCCACCGAATCGGGAATATGTACCTCAAACCTTTTAACCTTATGACCCGTAGGCACAATTTTATCTGAAGCGACATTTGAATTAATATTTACACCCGCATTTGTTTCCTTTTCGCGGGGTGAATCTGAATTGATACCTTCGTTGCTCTGTGAGCCTTCACGACGAATTCTGTCATCCATTTTCAAATCCTCCTTAATTGAAGTTATATTTTCTCTTATCAGTGATAAGACAGTTTACATTTTTATCATAAGCATCCCTTGGCAGACCTTCGTTGAGAAGCGCCTCATAGCAAAGTCCGACGCTCGTTCCCGTAAAGCGAGAAAGGAAGCGGTCATAATAGCCTTTGCCGTAGCCGATACGGTAGCCCTCGCTGTCAAAGGAAAGTCCCGGCACAACGCATAAGCCACCGTCCTTAAAGGAATATTCTTCACATTCCTTCCTCGGCTCCTTAATGCCGTACATACCTTCTTCAAGGTCAGCCTCATCGCGGACGTAGTAAAACTCCATAAAGCCGTTACTGTCCGTGCATACGGGAAAAGCAACACGCTTTCCGTCATTCAGAGCCGCCTTGAATATTTCCTTTGTCGAAGCCTCACTGCCTACGGAATAATACAAAAGCAAGGTATCCGCATTTTTATAAAGCTCTGAAGAAAGGAAGATATCAGTAATCTTACCGCTCAGCAGTTCCTTATCCGCAAGGCTTTCACGCAGTTTTTTAAGCTCTGCCCTTTTTGCCTTTTTCATCTTGACTGAATGGTTGCCTTGATTTCAGCGCTCTTTTCAGCACTTACAAGAGCAGAAACAATTTCAAGACCGAACTCTGTTGCTACGCCCGCACCTCTTGCGGTGATAAACTTACCGTCGTGCGCTACAAAACAGTTATCGGTTATCGCACCCTCAAGGTCCTCCTCGAAGCCCGGGAAGGCGGTTGCCTTCTTACCTCTGAGTAAGCCCTTGTGACCGAGGATTGACGGTGCGGCACAGATTGCACATACGTACTTGTCTTTTGAAACGGCAAAGTCAATCGCATTCTGCACAATGTCACTTTTTTCAAGGTTAAGCGTACCGGGCATTCCTCCCGGAAGAATTACTGCTTCTAACTCATCGTTAAGCTTGATTTCATCCGCAGTAATATCGGCAACAAGGGTGATACCGTGAGAGCCCGTTACGTTTTTACCCGTAACGCCTGCGGTAACAACCTCAACGCCCGCTCTTTTGAGCATATCAATGGGAGCAATTGCTTCAAGCTCCTCAAAGCCGTCTGCTAAAAAGCAATAAACCATTTGTCCTTCCTCCTAATCAAGTGCAATATTCATATAAATATCGGTGTACTGCCAATCCCGTCTGAGCTCATCGCTTACGGGATAAAGCATACCGTATCTGACTTTTTTGTTATCCTCGCAGAAGGGAAGCTCATAAGGTGAGTTAATCTCCCATTCTCCGCAAGGCAGGTTGTTTTTTAAAGACCCAATGTCTGTTTTAGGTGAGATAAATTCAAGAACAAGCCTTTCTTCGTCCGAATACAATATTCCGCTTTCATCTGACAGCCTCGTAAAAGAGATTTCAGCATTTTCAAGGCAGTCCCTGCAATAATTGAAGGCATCACCCGTTGTAAAAAACAGATTCCCGTCAAAGCTCTGACGGATTTTTTCCAACGCGGACATATCATTCAAAGAAAATGCCGCCTCGTTGCTCTCAAGAGCTTTATATGTGCCCTTACAGCAATACATAGCATCTCTGAAACCAAACCTTGAATAATAGGAATAAAGGCTTTCCTCCGAGGGTACAAGAGAAATAAAAGCATCTCCCTTTTCCTTGCAGAAGACCTGCGCTTCCCTTATAAGCTCTGACATTATGCCGCCTTTTCTGTATTCGGGCAAGGTAGCCGCAGCGTAAAGATAGTAACCGTTATAAAGCTTATTATCAAAGCGTAATGTGTTCCTTATAAGGTAAAAGGCCGAAACGGCTTTTTCACCGTCAAGCTCTGCAAAGCAAAGGATATCCTTTGTATATTCGGGTTTAAAAATAAGATTTATATAATCGTAGCTGTCACCGAAAACGGTGTGCCACAAATCAGCAAGGCTGTTTTTATACTTAAGTTTATCAATCAGCATTTAAGCATCGCCTCATATTCCTCACGGATAATTGCGGGATAATAGGAAAGCTTCGCCTTTCTCAGATTATCAATTCCGAGGTCATCCTCGCGATCGACATATTTGTAAGCCGAAAGCTCATTTTCGCAGAATTCACGGTTAATCATAGGATATGCTCCGCGGTATTTTGAAAAAGCCTTTTCAAAATGAACGCAGAAGGTGTCCTCATTCATTCTTTCACCCATGGTGTACGCAACAACCTCACCGTCAACACGGATAAGTCCGCCGACAAAGTCAAGCGCGTCATAATTTTCAAAAACAAGCTTTATAATTTCAAGCTCCTCTATAAGCTCGTCCTTATTCTCGTAAAGCGATTCTTCAATCCACTTTTCATTCATCGCGATACATTCGCTGAAGTTATCAGCAGTTATCTTTTCATAAGACCAATTATAATTCTTTTTGAAAAATGAAATATGGTTACGCTTCGGCTGATATTTTTTTCCGATAAGGTTGATAAGATCATCGCTGTTATAAATATAATCAGAGCCGTTACGGTCAAATGTAATTTTGAACCTGTCGGGAAAAAGTGACTCGAGCTCATCAGCAAATTCGCTAGCCATACCGAAAATAACAAAGTCCGAAGAAAAAGCCTCACTGTCACGGATTATAGCCTCAACAGCCGCTTTTTTATCACCGTTACCCATAGGATAACAGTACATCAGCTCGTCACCGTAAACGCACCTTGTTACAAGACAACCTTCATATTCGGCAACCTTTATATCCATTTTTGCACTGTATGCAAAAATGTTACCGAAGGTGTATTCACAGCTCCTGCAGCCTGTTTCTTCAATTTTTCTGTTTATCCATTCCTTATCCTCAAGAGAGGGCGTGTGAAAATCAATCATCAGCTAAAAGCTTCCCTTCAACGATGCGGTAAACCTCATCGGAAATTTCCTCAAGGCTCCTGGGCTCACCGTCTCTTGAGCAATGAACGGTTTCCCAGCCTAATTTATCTGCGGCATAAATTGCCGCCTTATAGCAATCTGAAAGATAGGTTGTATCTCTCTCGTGAACGTCCTTTTTATTCTCGTCACCGCCGTATCTTTTTGAGAGCAGCCTCTGTGAAATCTCCACGGGCATTTCAAGGAAGATTACGCAATCAGGTGACGGTACGCCAAGCTTGTTGTACTCAAAGTCAAAGAGCCATTCAATATATGCATCCCATTCGCTCTCATCAAGCTTTGTCATCTGATGGCAGGCGTTTGAGGTGGTATATCTGTTTGCAACAACAATCTTGTCACTGTTATATTCCTTTTCCCAATGCTTTTTGTAGCTTGCATATCTGTCTGCGGCAAAAAAGGTTGATGCGGCATAGCAGTTTACGTCACCGGGTCTGTCGCCCATTTCACCGTTAAGATACATTTTTACAAGGGTGCTTGACGGGTCATCGTAGTAGGGAAGGTCAAGGGAAAAGATTTCATATCCCTTATCCTTGAGGCGATTTTTAAGAAGCTCTGCCTGAGTAGCCTTTCCGCTTCCGTCAAGACCGTCGATTACAATCATTCTGCCCATAGGTCACCTCTTAATAGGTAAGGATTACGGCAAAAAGCTGAACTGTGCCCTCGGTCATTCTGTTAGCGATTGAATGCTCCTGGCCGCCGAGGCAAAGGCAGCTGTCGCCTTCACTCAAAAGAACGGTTTCGCCGTTGTCATAATAAGTGGCAGTACCCTTGATGATATAAAAGATTTCTTCCTCGTTTTCGTGAACATGTGCACCGATTGAGCAGCCGGGCTCAAGAGTTATTGTGCCAACAAGACGAGCGTTGCCCTTGTACTCACCCTTAAGAAGAATTTCTCTTATGGAAACTTGTCCGTCACCGCCGCGCATATTCACTTTTACGTTGTCTGTCATTTCAGTTGATCTTTTAATCATCCCATGGTACCCCCAATTTTATAATCTATAAGATTATACCAACTTTTAATATTATAATCAATGTTTTTTTCAATGTTTTTATAATTTTTTTCGTATTTTCTCAAACAAATAACAGAGTAAAAAAACCAATTGACAAAAATGCGGTTATATCTTACAATATTACAGACAGAATAAAATTAAAAGGATGTTGGATATGGAGAAATCAGGAGCATTTATTATCGGTATTTCAGACTGCAAGCAGGAGGTCTGCGCCGCTTCGGGAAGAATTTCCACCCAGAACGGCACGGCTCTCGAAATATTCGAAAAAAGCCATGATGAAGAAAAAAATACCAAGCTTATTGACAAGGTTACCCGTTCGGGACACACCTCAACGGTTGAGCACGTTTTCTTTAACCTTGCCTTTGAAAACGTTTCCGTTGTAGTGGAGCAGTTTATGATTGAGTTCAGACTCGCCTCCTTTACGGTAAAGTCACGCCGCTATGTTGACTTTTCAGACTGCGGATACTTTGTACCCGAGTTTGCGGATGCAGAGACAGAAGCACTCTACAAGGATAATATGGACAAATTCTTTGACGCTTACACATTCCTTACGGAAAACGGTGTTCCCAAGGAGGATGCACGCTTTGTTCTCCCCTACTGTTTCTACAGTAACTTCTTCTGCTCACTTAACGGCAGAGAAATGATAAACGTTCTCAAGGCTATGCTTTTCGGCAGAGGCAGTAAGATTGCGGAAATCCGCAAAATCGGTGAAAGCCTTCTTGAGGAATGCAGAAAGCTCACCCCCGGACTTTTCATTGACTTTGAGGAAAAGGGCAAATCCTATAAGGACGAGGTTGACTTCGGTCTTAGCTTTGAAAGAAAAAACAGCGGTAAGCTCTGCGACATTCTTTCATACACCCGTGACGGTGAAAAAAATGTTGCCGTTACCGCTCTTATAGAGAATTATAACTGCTCTGTCGAAGATGCCGAAAAGGCTCTTGAGGATAAGGATGTTCTTACAAATGTGCTCAGCACAATCTGCAAAAGCTCACGCCCCCGTGCTCTCGAAGGCTTTAATTGTACCGTACGCTTCAACGGCGTTTCCCTTGCCTGCCTTACTCATTTTGCCCGCCACAGAATGCAGAGCATCTGTATTCCTAACCTCATCAAAGCAAGCAGAGAGGATTATATAATCCCCGAAACCGTAAAGACTGACGAAACCCTTCTTGATGTTTACGTTTCCTGCTTTGAAAGAATGAAGGAATTCTACGGCGCAATGAAGGAAAAGGGCGCAACCGACAGCGAGCTTATTTACTGTGTACTCAGCGGTAACACCCTTGACTTTGTAAGCACCCTCAACGCAAGAGAGCTTCAGCTTTTCTTCCGCCTTCGCTCCTGCACAAGAGCACAGTGGGAAATTCAGGCATACTGCAACGAGCTTCTTCCCGAGCTTCGCAAGCTTGCTCCCCTGCTTTTCATCAACTACGGACCGAGCTGTTACGTAAACGGCAAGTGTCCCGAGGGCAAATTCTGCTGCGGAAGAGCCACAGAAATGCAGGAAAAGTATTCCAGAATGTAAGCCTTAAAAATTTATACGAGTATCGGTTGGAGCTGTTTTCCGTAAAGGGCGGCTTCAACCGTTTCTTTTAGCTTGTCAAAGTCACAGACAACAGAAAAGGGCTTTTTCTCAAAATCATCCTGACGCATAGGCACAAAATAATAGTGCTTGTAATTAAGCAGAGCGCCGATGTTTTTAGCCGTAGAGCTTAAGGAATCGTTTGAGGAAACTCCGAGCACAACAGGACGCTGATTACGAAGGTGTGATTTTACCGCAAGGGTTACGGGAGTATCGTAAATTCCTGCCGCAAGCTTTGCAAGAGTGTTGCCCGTACAGGGCAGTACAACAAGCACATCCGCAAGCTTACCGGGACCGATAGGCTCGGCATCCGTAATCGAGGCAATGATTTTTTTACCCGTCAGATTTTCGATATAAGCGCGGAAATCCTTCGCCTTGCCGAATCTTGTATCGAGATTATAGGCATTAAAGGACATAATGGGAAGAACATCCGCACCGTCCCTTATAAGACCCTCCATCTGCTTCAGAGCCTTTTCAAAGGTGCAGAATGACCCTGTAAGAGCATAACCGACTTTTATACCGTTCATAGCTTCACCTCCCCTGCGAGTCAATAAAGCGGGCTATGTTTTCAGCAACTGCCTCGGGATAAAGCTTACCCGGCAGAGCGGCGGCTGAAACGTAGCGCTTGAGGTGATTGTCAAAGCTTTCTCTGTCCGCTCCGTAAGGCTTTGATGCAAGCTCAAAATATACAGTGCTCTTGGGAAGCCGTTTGATATCCTCATCCGTGAAAATTCTGCTTGGAACTGTATTAAAAATAAAGCTGTAGTAAAAAAGAGTGCTTTTCATTTTCGGTATACTCAGAGCACTCAAGCCCATTGCCTCGGCTTCAGCTCGCGCCGTTTCACTCCTTGCGGCGACAAAAACGTTCATTCCGAGGGCTCTCAGCATAGCTGCAAGAGATTTTCCTATTCTCCCGAAGCCGGTTACAAGAACATTTTTGCCGACAAGAAAGCTCTCTGTATTTTCCAGCAGAAGCCTTACCGCACCCTGACTTGTGATATAAGCGTTTTTCAGTACGTACGCCTCATTTTCAAAATAATCGATATAAGGTATTCCTGCTTCGACTAAATCCCTTTTAAATTCATCATCAATGAGTCCGCCGATTACTGTATGATTTTCACCAAGCACCTGACTGAGCTCAGCGCCCTCGGTTAAAAAGCCGATGTTTTCCCGTTTTGACGGAAAGGGCAGAATAATGTTTTCAAATGACTCCAGATGCTCTTTTAAAAGATGCGTGTTATAAAAGCTTATCTCCTGACATTCACATCCCTTTTCTGTCAGCTTTCTGCAAAGCTCAGACTGAACCTTGTTGTAGGAAATTACCGCCGTTTTTCTTTTCAAGCTTACCGCCTCCCTCAAAATCATTATACGAAGCAAAAAAAATTATGTTAATTCATAAAAAGTGTTTACTAATTTTGAATTTTGCAATATAATAGTAGAATAAATGAAATAATACTGAGGTGTTAGTATGTTTGAAATAGATAAGCTTTTGAAAGAAAAAAAGCGTATTCACTTTATTGGTATCGGTGGCTCAGGCATGTGTCCTCTTGCTGAAATTCTCCATACGTGGGGATATGAAATCAGTGGCTCGGACAATAATCCCGGCGACAACATCGATAAACTCCGCGCTCTCGGAATGAATGTCATTCTCGGTCAGAAGGCCGAAAACATTGAAGGGGCGGAAATTATTGTTTACACAGCCGCAATTTTAAAGGATAACCCCGAGCTTGTTGCCGCTCTCGGCAGCGGCATCCCCTGCTTTGAAAGAGCTACACTTTTCGGTGCAATTTCAAGAATGTACACCGACTGCATTGCCATCTGCGGCACTCACGGCAAAACAACTGTAACCGCTATGCTCACTCAGGTGCTTGTTATGGCAGAAAAGGATCCTTCCGCAGTTATCGGCGGCAGACTCCCCATCATTGACAGCCACGGTATTGCAGGTAAGAGTGATACTCTTGTTTGTGAGGCCTGCGAGTTCAACAACCACTATCACGAGCTCGACCCCAATGTTGCGGTTATTCTCAACGTTGACGAGGATCACCTTGAATTTTTCAAGAATCTTGATAATATCATTGCTTCCTTTAACAAATTTGCAAACATGACAACTGATACCGTTATTTACAACGGAGATGATGCAAACACCGTTAAGTCAATTGAAGGTGTTGATAAAAAGCTTATTTCCTTCGGCAGAGATGAAAGCTGCGACTACTACCCTGCAAACATTACATACAACCGCGGTGCTTTTGCAGAATTTGATGTGATGAGCAAGGGCGAAAAAATTGCCCATCTTAAGCTCAGCATCCCCGGTGACCACAACATTCTCAACGCTCTTGCCGCTTTTGCCGCCGCAAAAAATGCCGGCTGTTCAAATGAAGAATGTGAAAAAGGCATCGCAGCCTTCGGCGGTGCAGGCAGACGCTTTGAGGTACACGGTGAATTCAACGGCATCACAATTGCCGATGACTACGCACACCACCCCGGCGAGCTTGAGGTTACACTCAACGCCGTGATGAAAATGGGATATAATACTGTTTGGGCAGTTTTCCAGCCCTTCACCTTCTCAAGAACAAAGCTTCTCTTTGACGATTTCGTAAGAGTTCTTCAGATTCCCGACAAATGTGTTATGACGGAAATTATGGGCTCACGCGAGGTTAACACCTACGGCATTTACACAAAGGATCTTGCAGAGAAAATCCCCGGAAGTGTGTGGTTCAACAGCTTTGAGGAAATTGCTGACCATGTACTTGCAAATGCTAAAAAGGGTGATATTGTTATCACACTCGGCTGCGGTGACATTTACAAATGCGCAAAAATGATGACCCAAAAATTGAAATAAATTCCATTAAATATAATGAATTTTATAAGCCGCAAATGCCATACTATTCTCAGCGGATAAGCAATGGCGTTTGCGGCTTCTCCGCACCTCGATTAGTGTGGGGAAGCCCGACACAATCGAATTAGACCGCCTTGGTGATGCGGTGCATCACAATGAAATATCTGCTTCGCAGATGTGAAATTTTCCTTGCGGAAAATGAAATACCTTACGGTATGAAATATTTGCCATTGGGCAAATGTTAAGGGTCTGCGACGCGATTGTAATTCATTGCAATACAAAGCATTGCCACGGCGGAAAGCGTTCACACATTGGTGTGGACTTTCAGATATGGATAAAATTCTCACCGCCAACGTGTAAATCCACGACGGATTTGGTAGGACGGCACGGCAAGCGCTGTGCCAGGAGGGCAAGGAAGGATTTTATCAGGCGTGTTGTCCGAAGCCATTGGGCAAGGACAGAATGAGCCCCGCAGTCATTGGACTGCGGGGCTTGTTCGTACAAAAAGCAGGTGTCCGAAAACACCTGCTCATTATTTTAAGTTAAATTATTTAACCATTGAAGCGATTTCTGCTGCGAAATCGTCAACCTTCTTTTCAATGCCTTCGCCCTTTGCGAAACGAACAAACTGTGAAAGCTTGATGTCTGCGCCGAGAGCCTTAGCTACTGAATTGATGTAACCGTTTACATCGCCTTCGAAGAGATCAGAACGAACGAAGGTCTGCTCAAGGAGACAAACTTCCTTAACCTGCTTTGCAAGACGACCCTGAACGAGACCTGCAAAGATCTTGTTATCAACGATTTCAGCCTTGTGTGAAACTGCGATTTCAGCAAGAGTAGCCATAGCTTCCTTTGAAATGAAGTTGGGGAAGTTCTTCTTCTGCTTCTGATCAAGACCCTTGAAGATTTCTGCATCCTCGTCGCTCCACTTCTTTGAAGAAATAGCTTCTTCTGTGAGGCTGTTAAGGATGGGAACGGGAAGTGAATCGGGCTTGTTGAGAGCGCTGTCGAATGTGATTGACTTCATCTTAGCGAACTCTTCTTCTGAAATGTCAGCCTTTGAAAGATATTCGGGGCTCATAGCAGCAATCTGCATTGCTACGTTCTTGCTCATTGCTACGAATTCTTCGTTAGCGGCTGTTGCATCGTCAACATCAAATGCAGCAAGAACACCAACTGAACCGCCTGCATGGATGTATGATGTTGTGTGACCCTCAAGAAGAGCAAAACGACGAACCTTCATGTTCTCACGAAGAGCAAGGAATACCTCCTGAACTTCTTCGTCAACAGTCATTTCTGAACCTACAACCTTTGTAGCAAGGAGAGCTTCAAGGTCTGCGGGCTTTGCAGCAACAACAGTCTTAACAACCTTAGCAGCAAGCTCTACGAAGGGAGCGCCCTTAGCAACGAAGTCTGTTTCGCAGTTGATTTCAACAAGTGCACCTGCATTTGCATCGTTGTAAGCTGCAACAACGCCTTCAGCAGCAACACGGCTTGCCTTCTTAGCAGCGGAAGCAAGACCCTTTTCTCTGAGAATATCAATAGCCTTGTCGATGTCGCCATCGGTTTCAACAAGAGCCTTCTTACAATCCATCATACCAACGCCGGTCTTCTCACGGAGAGCCTGAACGTCTTTAGCTGTAAATGCCATAATAAATTCCTCCTAGAAATAAATATTATTTTTAAAAAGACCCCGTCAATTAAATATAACGGGGTTTGAAATCAAAATTATTCAGCAGCTTCTACTGCAGCCTCTTCAACTGCGGGAGCGTTTGATTCGCCCTGTCTGCCTTCGATGATAGCGTCAGCCATTGCACCTGCGATAAGTCTTACAGCTCTGATAGCGTCGTCGTTACCGGGGATAACAAAGTCAACTTCATCGGGGTCACAGTTTGTGTCAACGATAGCAACGATGGGGATACCGAGCTTGTGAGCTTCTGCAACTGCGATTCTTTCTTTTCTGGGGTCAACGATGAAGAGTGCAGCGGGCTGCTTCTTCATTTCTGTGATACCGCCCATGAACTTTTCAAGCTTTTCGATTTCGAGGTTGAGCTTGATAACTTCCTTCTTGGGAAGAAGAGCAAATGTGCCGTCCTGCTCCATAGCCTTAAGCTGAGCAAGTCTCTTGATTCTCTTCTGGATGGTCTGGAAGTTTGTGAGCATACCGCCGAGCCAACGAGCGTTTACGAAGGGCATACCGCAACGGATTGCTTCTTCCTTGATGGAATCCATAGCCTGCTTCTTTGTACCTACGAAGAGAACCTCACCGCCGTTAAGTGATACTTCACGGATGAATGAGTAAGCTTCCTCAAGCTTCTTTACGGTCTTCTGAAGGTCGATGATGTAAATGCCGTTTCTTTCAGCGAAGATGTATTCGCTCATTTTGGGGTTCCAGCGTCTTGTCTGGTGACCGAAATGTACACCGGCTTCAAGAAGCTGTTTCATTGATACTACTGACATGTTAATGTCCTCCTTAATGTTTTTTAACCACCGCAGGTTCAAAGGTACACGGCACTCCGAACGGAGCGAAACGGGCATACCAATCCCCTTGCGTGCGTTATCTGCGATAGTATATCACAAGAAATTGCAAAATGCAAGGGGTAATTTCATATTTTTTTAAGTTTTTTACTGTTTTTTGTTCTTAATAATGGAGCATACCGCAACGGCACAATCTGTTGCTTTTAAAAAGCTTATTGAAGAAGTTTATAATTCTCCAGATAAAGCCGATAAAACCTGTTTTGTGACAGTTGCAATCACATTCTGTCAGCAGCTCAAGTCCGCAGTTATCGCACCTGCCGTCAGCATCAGTATCGGTATGACCCGATGCTTTCACCTTTTCGGCTTCAAAGTAAGTGCAACGTGAGCAATCGCGTCTGCTTTCACCGTCAGTTGTGCAAGTCGCTTTCTCGCTTTCGTACCAATTACCCATATCGTGACCGAGAGCTGAGCCTTCATCGGCAATTATATCAGTTTCAATGCAGTTTGCACACTTGGCGGTTTTTGTACCGTCCATTGTACAGGTGGCGTTATTGTCGGAATTGTAAGCTGTGAATGTATGACCGTTTGAGGTTATCACTTCTGTTTCAAAGTGAGTGCAACGTGAGCAATCACGTCTGCTTTCACCGTCATCTGTACAAGTCGCTTCAACGCTTTCGTACCACTCGCACATGTCGTGACTGAGGGCTGAATCCGCATCGGTGGCTGTATCAGTTGCGGTACAGTTTTCACACGTTGCTGTTTTAGTACCGTCGGTTGTGCAGGTAGCGTTACCGTCGGAGTTGTAAGCTGTGAATGTGTGACCGCTTGAGGCTATCACCTCTGTTTCAAAGTGAGTGCAACGTGAGCAGTCACGTCTGCTTTCACCGTCATCTGTACAAGACGCTTCAACGCTTTCGTACCACTCGCACATATCGTGACTGAGGGCTGAATCCGCATCGGTGGCTGTATCAGTTGCGGTACAGTTTTCACACGTTGCTGTTTTAGTACCGTCGGTTGTGCAGGTAGCGTTACCGTCGGAGTTGTAAGCTGTGAATGTGTGACCGTTTGATGCAATTATCTCAGTTTCAAAGTGAGCGCAACGTGAGCAGTCGCGTCTGCTTTCGCCGTCAGTTGTACAAGTGGCTTCAACATTTATGTACCATTCTCCCATATTGTGACCGAGGGCTGAATCCGCATCGGTGACTGTATCAGTTGCGGTACAGTTTTCGCACTTGGCAGTCTTTGTGCCGTCGGTTGTGCAGGTAGCGTTGTTATCGGAGCTGTACGTTTTGAACGAGTGACCGCTTGAGGTTATTACATCTGTTTCAAAGTGAGTGCAACGTGAGCAGTCGCGTCTGCTTTCACCGTCAGTTGTACAAGTGGCTTCAACATTTATGTACCATTCTCCCATATTGTGACCGCTTGAGGAAATTGTTTCTGTTTCAAAGTGAGTGCAACGTGAACACTCGCGTCTGCTTTCACCGTCAGTTGTGCAAGTGGCTTTCTCACTTTCAAACCACTTGCCCATATCGTGACCGAGGGCTGAGTGTTCATCGTCAATTGTATCAGTTGCGGTACAGTTTTCGCACTTGGCGGTCTTAGTGCCATCTGTTGTGCAGGTAGCGTTGTTGTCGGAAACATAATTTACAAATGCGTGAACACACGGCTCGTCAGTTTTCATATGACCGTAAAGCCACTTATCACAGACATCACAATAGCCGCCTGAAGTATATCCCGCCTCCTTAATTTCAGAAAGGATGTGTAATTCGGCGTTTTTCAACGGCTCATTGTCATAGGAACTGATGCTTACCTCTTCCCACTCCGAGACTGAGCCCATATAATGAATAACGCCCAGACTGTCACAACCGTAAAAGGCGGCTTCGCCTATTGTTCTGATGCTTTCACTTAAAACGATGTCATAAAGACTGCAACAATCCAGGAACAAATTGTCATTGATATAATCAATGCCTCTGCCGATATAAACGGCTTCAAGCTTATCGCAGCCCTTAAAGGCGTTGCTGCCGACCTCTTCAACAGAATCGCTTATTCTGATAACGGTTATCTCATCACAATTTTCAAAGGCTTTCTGACCTATTGTTTTCACGCTGTCAGTCAATGTAATATTTGAAAGGTTGCGAACATTTACAAATGCACTTGCAGATATTTCCGATACTCCTTCAGGTATTACAAAATCAGTCAGCGGATTATTGCAAGGAAACATTATAAGCCTTGATTTATCCTTACTGTAAAGCACGCCGTTACCGTCGGAAGCGTAGACGGTATTATCATCGCTTACCGTTATCATTTCAAGAGCACTGCATAAATTAAAAGCGTTACTGCCGATTGATTGTACACCGGCTCCAAGATGAACGCTTTTCAGGGCAGAGCAGCCGTAAAAGGCATCGTTACCGATTGATTTTATTTTATCAGCAAGAGAAACCGAGCTGAGAGACGAACAGTTTTCAAACGCTTCGTCGCCTATTGTCTGAAGATTTTTACCGAGAGTCACACTCTCCGCTGATTTACAGTTATAAAAAGCTCTCTTACCTATCGATGAAACACTGTCGGAAACAGTAATTTTTCGTAAACTGATACAATTATGAAAGGCGTTATTTTTTATTTCAACCACACCGTTAGGTACAGTCAATTCTCGGATACTGCTGCATTCTCTGAAGCAATTGACAGGAATAACAGAAATCGAAGCAGAAAGATGCAGGGATGAAATACTGCCGCAATTTGAAAATGCTCCGTCTCCGATAACAGATACAGTATCGGGCAAACTGACAGCTTCAAGGCTTTCACAGCCTTCAAAGGCGGATATTCCTATTTTTGTAATTCCTTCCGGAATTGAAATCTCATACATATAAAGACTTTGAGCAAAGGCATAATCACCTATTGACGTAACTCCGCTTACAATTTCAACGCTCTGAATGTCACTGTCGTAAAAAGGCGACTCAGTATAATCTGCATAATCGTACATATCGCCCTCGCCGAAAATCAGCACCTCTTTTGTCCTTTTATTATAAGAGTAATACACCTCATCACCGCATTCACCCGTTTCATCAATAGCTACTGCCGTGATAATTAAAAAAAATACCGCCATAACAATAACGGCGGTAAAGAAAAATCCTTTTCTGAGCTTTCTCATCCCTTTTCACATCCTAAAATAAACATTTTTCTTATTTATTTTCTTTTAAAGATACTTCTCTGTTTGTTGATTATTCTCTCTCTTGCAGCATTTTCGGCATCAGAAGCTAAACGGTAGGCTTCACCGTCAAAACTGAGAACCACCCCTTCTTTTGCCCCGCAAGGAAGCAGATTAACGGGTACTTCGATATGACTCATATCCTCTTTTTCAAGCACGGCAATTCCTTCCGTTATGCGGTCAACAGTAAGCTTCATCATCCTTCAATCCTTTCAAAGCCGTCAGCATCAAGTCTGTACACTATATCACCCGAAAAATCGGTACGCCAATATTCAATATCATTCTCTGTCAGATACGTAACCGTTTCGTCATGCGGATGACCGTAGGAATTATCCCTGCCGCAGGAAATAACCGCCTCAAGAGGGTCAACCTCATAAAGAAAATCGTAATAAAGCGAGGTACGGCTTCCGTGGTGTCCCATTACAAGAATTTCACTTTCAAGATCACCGCCGCGCTTATATACTCCTCTGAGCTCCTTGATTTCAGCGTCACCGAGCACCATTACGTCCGTATCGCCTACAGATAATTTACATATTGCAGACATATTGTTAAGGTCATCAGTCTGCTCAACGGGACCGAAAAATTCCATTTTAACGTCGCCCATTGTATAAACATCCCCGACCTCACAGTATGAAGCGGAAAAGTCTCTGTCGGCTATCGTATCAAGAAAGCGCTCATAAACCTTTGTAGTCGGAAGATTATCCTCGTCAATTTCGGGCATAAGCACCTCTGTGACGTCATAATTGCGGAATACCTCAGGCAGACCGCCGATATGGTCAGAGTGAGGATGTGATGCCACAACATACTTGAGCGAATCAATTCCGCAGGCGTTGATATAATCTGAAACCGTCTCACCGTAATCAGATTCACCTGCATCAATGAGTATACCCTCGTTACCCTGCTGAATAAGAGTAGACGAGCCCTGACCGACATCTATAATATGCAGATACACCTCACCATCTGCATTAGAATTAACGGTATCGGGCAAAAAGCCCATGCCCTGCATAAAGGCTACTATTGCAAGTAATACCGCTACTATCAAGCCTGAAAGTAATTTACTTCCCATTTTTGAACCTCTTTTTGCCATTATTCTTTCCCCCGTTTGCTTTATAGGGTTTACTCCTTTGATTGTTATAAGGCTTATCGTAATTTACAAGGCATTTTTCGCCCTTTCCGATAAGGTCAAATCTACCCGCTTTTTTAAGAGCCTTTATAATCTGCTCGTTGTTTTTAGGATTATAATACTGCAAAAGAGCACGCTGCATTGCCTTTTCCTCGGGCGTTTTTGCAACGTAGACCTCCTTCATTGTATAAGGGTCAAGTCCCGTATAAAACATACAGGTTGAAATTGTACCCGGTGTGGGGTAAAAGTCCTGCACCTGCTCGGGACGGATATTTCTCTTTTTAAGAAAGAGCGCAAGCTCAATCGCATCCTCAAGACGTGAGCCCGGATGAGACGACATAAGATAAGGTACGAGATACTGCTCCTTGCCTGCACTTTTACTAAGCTCAAAATACCTCTTTGAAAAATTCACGTAAGTGTCGATGTAAGGCTTACCCATTTTCTCAAGCACCATTGCCGAGCAATGCTCGGGGGCGACCTTAAGCTGACCGCTGACGTGATGGCGGATAAGCTCCTTGAAGAAGGTTTCATCCTCATCACGGAGCATATAGTCATATCTTATACCCGAGCGGATAAACACCTTTTTGACCTTATCGAGCCTTCTGACCTCACGGAGAATGTCGATATATTCACTGTGGTCTGCCTTAAGAGCGGGACACACCTTCGGTGCAAGGCATTTTTTACCCTTGCAGAGTCCGAGCTCCTTCTGCTTTTCGCAGGAGGGCTGACGGAAATTAGCGGTAGGTCCGCCGATATCGTGAATATAGCCCTTGAAATCGGGAAGCGTTGTGAGAAGCCGTGCTTCATTCACAATTGACTCCTTGCTTCTTGATGTGACATATCTGCCCTGATGAAGAGCAATAGAGCAGAAGTTACAGCCGCCGAAGCAGCCTCTGTTATGGGTAATTGAAAATCTTACCTCTTCAATACCCGGTACACCGCCTTCCTTTTCATATGACGGATGATAGGTACGCATAAATGGCAGAGCATAAATTTCATCAAGCTCTGCAGTCGTAAGCGGAGGCATAGGAGGATTCTGCACAAGCATTTTATTGCCGTGACGCTGCTTGACGATTTTACCTCTTATATGATCCTGCTCGTCCTGCTGAATACGACAGGATACGGCATACTCCTTTTTATTTTTTACAACATTTTCATACGAGGGACACTCAGCACCCGTCAGCGGTGTTTCCGTTACATCACAGGCATAACAGGTGCCCCTGATATCGCGAAGCTGCGAAATATTCTCACCGTTGCGGAGTCTTTCTGCAATTTCAACCGTCTGCTTTTCACCCATACCGTAGGAAATAAGATCAGCCTGAGCGTCAAAAATAACGGAACGGCGGATTTTATCATCCCAATAGTCATAATGTGCAAAGCGGCGAAGCGATGCCTCAAGTCCGCCTATGATTATGGGAATTTCACCGTAAGCCTCACGGATACGGTTACAGTAAACTATAACTGCTCTGTCGGGTCTTAAGCCTGCTTTTCCTCCCGGTGAATAAGCATCCTCGCTGCGCTTCTTCTTTGCGGCGGTATAATGAGCAACCATCGAGTCAATATTTCCCGAGGAAACAAAAAAGCCGAGCCTCGGTTTTCCGTATTCCGTAAATGCCTCGGCAGAACGCCAGTCAGGCTGTGAAATTATACCTACGGTAAAGCCGTTATTTTCAAGAACTCTTGAAATTATGGCAGGACCGAAGGAGGGGTGGTCAACATAGGCATCACCTATTACATAGACAAAATCAACCTCATCCCAGCCTCTTTCAAGGGCTTCTTTTTTGGTTATCGGCAAAAAATTCATATTGTTCATTGTTGCTCCTTAATTGCAGGCATAGCCCAATTTCTTTTAAATCAATTTTATACATTTACAAATAGTTTGTCAAGAACTGAAGATTACTTCTCCTCGACCCTTTTGCCGCATATATGCTCGGGTATCAATTTAAGGATAAGTGTTTCGTGAGCATAGCACTCAATCTCATTTCTGATATAGGCTTCGTCATCGGTAAACTTGCGGCTGCGCTTTGCAGAAATATCCGCAATGATATCTGCATTGTCAATTATTTCAATCGTGCCGAAAACAATAACACTTTTTATTGTAAGCACCCAATCATCCGAAGCCTTAGTTCCTTTGTCATAAACACAAAAGGACACCTTGTCACAGCTTTTGAGTGCATCAATTCTGTGACCTTGTTTGCCGCAATGAAAATAGATATTACCGTCATCGGCATAGTAATGATTCATCGGCATACCGTAGGGATAACCGCCGTCACCGATTACAGAAAGCACTCCCCTTTTTTCTTTTACAAGTATGCTTTCACATTCCTGACGGGAAAGCTCCTTATTTTTCCGTTGTAATTCTCTGAACATATTTTACCTCTTATGAAAAAAGCCTCGCTTTCAAGCGAGGCCTTAGTTATGAATCAGTCAAGTACTGTGCAGAAGTTGAAGATTGAAGCGGGAAGCTCCTCTTTATCTGCTGAAATTGTGAATACAAAGTTCTTCTCGTTAACTGATGCAAGCTCGTAAATTTCCTCAAGGAAGGAAGCAAGCTCGTCATAGTTTCTGCCGCCGATACGAAGTGTAGCGTCAACAAGAACGTCTGTAATATCGTGGTTACCTGCGCAAACACCTGCAAGGAAGCCATAGAATGCATCATAACCCTTTACAGCGAATTCATCAGTAGCGATAAGTCTTGCACGGTAATTAACATCATATGTTAATTTGGTTTCTTTTTCAACGCAAACAACGTTGCCCTTTGAAGTTTCAACAGCCTCGTTTACGCAAGAAATCAAACGCTTGGTCTTTCCTGAACCTTTGTGGCCTAAAATAACAGAAATCATTTTTAGTTTCCTCCTTTTATTTATTGTATCGCCGGTTTTTGACCTGTACGATTCAATTACATGTATATTATATCACATACTTAATCTTTGTTCAAGTGCTTCTTTCTCTTTTTCGTAGCCGGGTTTGCCTAAAAGTGCAAACATATTGCGCTTATAGCTTTCAACGCCGGGCTGGTCAAAGGGATTTACGCCAAGAACGTAGCCTGAAATTGCACAGGCCTTTTCGAAAAAGTAAATGAGATAACCGAGTGATTTTTCGCTCATATCCTCTGACTCAATAACAATATTGGGAACACCGCCGTCATTATGAGCAAGAACTGTACCGAGGAATGCCTTCTCGTTGATGAAGTCCATTGTCTTACCCTTGAGGAAGTTAAGACCGTCAACATTTTCTGCATCCTCACCGATAACAAACTCGAACTTGGGCTTACGGAAGGACATAACCGTCTCAAACATAATTCTTTCACCCTCCTGGATGTACTGTCCGAGGGAGTGGAGGTCGGTTGAGAAGATTGCGGAGGTCGGGAAAAGACCCTTTCCTTCCTTGCCTTCACTTTCACCGAAGAGCTGCTTGAGCCATTCGTTCATCATTGTGAAGCAGGGCTCGTAGCTTATATACATTTCGGTGCATTTACCCTTGTTGTAAAGAGCATTACGGATTGCAACATATTTATAGCAGTCATTCTCCTCAATTGAGGTTGACATAAGCTCTTCTCTTGCCTTCTGTGCGCCCTGCATAAGAGCATCGATATCAATACCTGCTGCAGCGATAGGAAGAAGACCTACTGCGGTGAGCACTGAATATCTTCCGCCTACGTCATCGGGAACAACGAAGGTTTCGTAGCCCTCCTTATCGGCAAAGCCCTTGAGGGTACCCTTTGCCTTATCGGTGGTAACGAATATTCTTTCCTTTGCGCCTTCCTTGCCGTACTTCTTCTGAAGCAGGTCACGGAAAATTCTGAAGGCAATTGCAGGCTCGGTTGTGGTGCCTGACTTTGAAATTACGTTAACGGAGAAATCCTTGTTCTCGCAAATCTTGAGAAGCTCTGCAAGTGAAGAGGATGAGATGCTGTTACCTGCAAAGTAAATCTTTGTGCTGTCAGTTGTATCATTGTAGCTCTGACCCTTGACAAACTCAATTACTGCTCTTGCGCCGAGGTATGAGCCGCCGATACCGATAACGATAAGAACGTCGCTGTTCTTATTGATTTTTTCTGCAGCAGCCTTGATACGGTCAAATTCTTCCTTATCGTAATCTACGGGAAGGTCTACCCAACCTGTAAAATCGTTACCTGCGCCTGTTTTATTGTGTAATGCATCGTGTGCGGCAGTGATTTTATCCTGAAATGCGAGGATTTCCTCGTCTGTTACAAACGATGATACGTACTTTTTTGTTAATTTTGCTGACATATGCCTTACTCCTGATATATTGAATATACTATATTTACTGTATTTTAATACAAAAGTGACAATTTGTCAACTATAAAAAGAAGATTATTATGCACTTTTTGTAAGGCTTTTTAAAATTCCCGCCATTATGTCAAGAATCGTTGTTTTCCGCACTTCATTTTCAGCAATGAGACCGTATTCACCGATAATGTTATTCCCCGCCTTTGCGGTGATTTTTCCCAGAAGCTGATTTTTATCAACGGGGGCATTCACATCCTCGCAGATTTCCACGGTATACTCAATTTTTCCGCTTTCACCCTTTTTGAGCGTAACAGGTTTTACGCCTTGCGCCTTAGGTAAGATTGATTTATCAATGCCGCGAAGCACCCTGACCTCGGGAATTTCAACACCCTTAAGGTCGGGTGTTGCTGTTTCGTAATTAGCAAAGCCCCAGTTGAGCAGTGCCTTTGCACCCTCGAAGCGGTCATCACTCGACTCTGCACCGAGGATAACGGCAATTAGGTGAAGACCCTCTCTTTCGGCAGAGGCGGAAAGGCAGTAGCCCGCTTTGTCCGTTGTACCCGTTTTCAGTCCCGTTGTACCGTTATAAAAACGTACAAGTCGATTTGTGTTTGTAAGAGCAGTTGCACCGTCACGAAGGGTATCCATCCACACGGTTGTATAGGTTTTTATGCGGTCGTGGGACAAAAGCTCCTTTGACATAAGGGCTATATCATAAGCGGTGGTGAGATGCTCTGTTGTATCGTCGTCAAGACCTGAGCAGTTAACAAAATTGGTGTTTTTCATACCGAGCTCCCCTGCTCTTTTATTCATCAGGGAAACAAAGGCTTCCTCACTGCCTGCGATATGCTCGCCGAGAGCCGTGCAGGCATCGTTTGCACTTGCAATTGCCGTTGCCCGTAAAAGCTCGTCAACGGTCATCTGCTCGCCCTCCTTAAGCCATATCTGCGAGCCACCCTTTGACGCGGCAACGGGGCTTGCCGTAACGATATCCGTAAGGCTGATTTTTCCCGAGTCAAGCGCCTCCATAAAAAGAAGCAAGGGCATAATTTTTGTCACCGAGGCAGGATAAAGCCGTTCGTGCTCATTGGCGGCATAAAGCACCTGACCCGTTGCCGCATCCATTAAAACGGCACTTTTTGCACTTACGGTAATACCCGTCGGTGTATTCTGCACAATGGTGCTTACGGCGTAATCATCCTCAGCGTGGGTTGTAAAAAATGTTACGGGAAAAGTAAAGATAAATGCAATAATGATTGAAATGTATTTTTTCAAAATTTGTCACCTCGTATTATAAATATGAAAGACAAAAATTGAATAAAACACAAAGGAAAAATATATTTCTCTTATTGACATTATCGTTATACGATGTTATACTGATTACAGAGATTATCGTTAAACGATAGCGTTTTACGATACACTTGATGAAAGGAGTGAGCCTATGCCGAGAAAATCATTGCAAACCCTATCAGAGCCTATGTATTATGTGCTTTTGGCTTTGACAAAGGAGCTTTACGGCACCGAAATAATGAACGAAGTAAAACGGCTTTCAGGCGGAAGAATAATAATCGGCCCCGGCACACTTTACACAATGCTTGACAAGTTTTATTCCGCAGGCCTTATCAAGCGTACAAACCTTTCCCTTGCAACAAAAAAGTACATAATAACCGATGAAGGAAAACGAGTTTTAAAAGAAGAATATCAGAGGCTTACCACATTGATTCTTGACGGTAAAGAAGTAATGGAGGAATTATGATGAAGAAGCGAAAGAACGAATTCAGTGAAGGCCAAAGCTTTGATTATACCGAGCTTACTGCCCTTTGCGAGCACCTTGAAATAAGGGAACGGGAAGGTAAACGGCTTAAGGACATTGACAAGTATAATTTAACTTATGATATAACCGAACCTAGGGAAATCCGCTATTCGGCGGTTATTTTCAACAGAACTCTGATGCACAATGATTTTGTTGCGACCTGCGAGCAAGAGGGTTGGGAATATGTTGATTCCTACGCCGGGCTTTATATTTTCAGAACCCAAAACACCGATGCACCGAAAATAATGACTGATGATAAGGAAAATTTCCGCACGGTTACAAGGACTTTTCTACTTAATCCCAGGTTTTTGGGATTTTCGGTTGTAACATTTAACGTCATCTTACGTTTAATCACCCACTGTACAACAAGGTGGGATTTACAGTGGGATCCGCCTCTTTCAGCAGACTCTTTCTTCGTTTTGCATTTGTTTTTTACAAGCATTTCTCTTATAGGAGTATTTATTCAGACTGACGATTTTTTAAAGTGGTATATAAAATCTAAAAAAGCTGTCCGCAACGGCGAAGAAATACCCTTTATGAATCTTAAAGAAAGAATCATCAAGCTGATTGGTAGAAGAATATTGTAT
>JAZOVO010000077.1:0-7285 GCA_045658745.1 Acutalibacteraceae bacterium
CTTGGATAAAAAAATTCCTGTTCAAAAGAACAGGAATTTTTTGGCGGAGAAGAGGAGACTCGAACTCCTGCGCCGGTTACCCGACCTACGCCCTTAGCAGGGGCGCCTCGTCACCAACTTGAGTACTTCTCCATTGGTGCCGTTAAAAAAACGACTATAATAAAAAAATGGCGGAGAGAGTGGGATTCGAACCCACGGTACGCAGGACGTACGACGGTTTTCAAGACCGTTCCGTTATGACCACTTCGGTATCTCTCCATTAATGCCCGACTATAATATCACATTAAGTCGGGGTTGTCAATAGTTTTATCTGAAGTTTTTGCGGTTTTTTTAGTTTTTTTCGGCTTCGGCAGCTACGGCTTTTTTAATTCTTTTGCGGAAAAGCACACCGTCAAGCTTATCCGTGGCGAGGTCAAACAGCACTGCCATTGTCACTGTTGCAAAAAAGCAAAGTGCAACAAAAACATATTTGTGGCTTGCCGCAAGCCCTATTTTCGTAAGGATAATCATAGGGAGACGCTGCAGAATGTAAATGCTGAAAACATGGGAGCCGAAAAATTCAAGGATGCCGTTGCCGATCTGCACCTTCATTGTGAAAAGGACAACAAGTGCCATGAAGAGTATGCCCCACATGGAGTAAAATTCAATGCCGCTTTTGCGCTTGAGATAAAAGAATGTGTATGCCAAAAAGCAAAGACCGAGCGCGGTGTAATAAACTGCTTCATGCCGTGTCAGCAGATTTTCGGCCTTTTCACGCACAAGGGAGAAAATCATACCTGCGGCAAAAATGATAATTGTATCGTAGCAGTGGGAAGGGCGCTTGAGCCGCATTTGCAGGTAAACAAAGCCGACACTTAAAAGCGTTACGAGGATAACGCCGAGGACTTTGTTTTTTCTTGCGATAATGAAGGCTGCAAAAACAATCAGGTAAAGTCCCAGCACGGCAAAAATATACCAGTTGCTGTTGCCCACGGAGGAGTAGCCCGTAAAGGCAAGCAGTATTTTTTTAAGGGGAAAGGTTTTGCCCGTGACAGCGTTGAGTACAAGAAAAAGCACAACGGCAATGTCAAAATGCAAAAGCACCTTTAAAAAGCGGTTTTTAGGAATCTGCTTAACATAGTCTGTTCCTTTTTTCTTTATTGATTCCATAATGCCGTAGCCTGAATAGAATAAAAAGGGTGCAACCACAAGCTGTAAAAGGTAGCTTTTAAATGAGGAATAGGGCTTGTCAAAGGCGCTGTTAAGGCTTATGTAAGTGCTGACGTGGCTGAAAAAAACAAGCAGGGTAAAAAGTCCGTTTATAGCTGTTGACTGGCTGCGGGAAATATAGGTTGAGTGGAATTCACCGTTTTTTGCAGGCTTCATACCCACAAAGGTAACCATAAGGGTTAAAAGTAAAAAAATTGCCATTTGATATCCTCCTCGGCCTGACAGAGTTCATTTTTTAAATTATTACATATTACAAAGCTTTTTTCAAGAGGAAGGTCAATCAAACAAAAAGTTTTTTTGAACAATTGTGCTTTTTATTGACAAGGGAGCAATAAAGTTGTATGATATACGATGTATAAGAATGAAAATGGATAGTTATGTCCGAAAGAATTTTAAAGGAGCACGGTCAATATGAAAAAGCTTTCAGCGCTTATCCTTGCACTTGTGATGCTTGTCTGTTATATTCTGCCTGCGGGAGCACTCGGTCCCGAGGCTCTTTACGGCCAGCTTAATGATATTAAGGTCAATCCCGGTAACCCCCGTTCCGATTCACCGGAGTACAGCTTTGCGTGGCTTGACAATATCGTTGTCCGCTACGACCCCAGCGCGGTTACCTCGGCGTTGATTACACCCAAGCCGGAGGATTACGCCTACAGCGAAACCTATGAGCAGTTTGTCGAGGAGGTAAACAGCTACAGCAGGCTTTTTGAGCTCGATGAGGAATCCGTCGGTGCATCCTACCGCGAAATTTCAACAACAATCTTCTACGCCGTTACCGCAATGGGCTTTACCGATACTCAGGAGAATATGCGCGAGTATCTGAGAGGCTACGGCATAAAGCTCCCCGCAAGTGAGAGCTTTGAGGATAAGGCAGCAATTGCCGTTACATATGCGGCACTTAAATATGATGCGGTTTATGTCCTTTACAACAAGCACGTGGAAATCCCCGTCGGCAGTACCGTTGACGAGGCACTCGTTATGATTCTTTCCGCCCTTTCGGGAACGATGCTTCCCTCGGGTGTTGACAGCTTTACGGGTCTCGGTGTGCTTGTGATGAAAAACTACGTAACACAGTTCAAGGAGCTTCCCGTGAGTGAAAATCCCGATGCCGAGGAGATTTTCCACTGGGCAAAGGTTATCACCGCTGCAAAGAATGAATACAAGGTGCCCCTTGATCAGTACGATATGGCAACAAAGGCACAGAAGGAGTATGTTGACTACGCATATTATGCATCAATTCTCAACACCCTCTACGATATAAACGTTAACCCGATTTACCTTGTTCTTGCAATGCAGAGCAAGCAGGAGCACGCCCTTCAGAGATTTATCCTTGAAACTATGCTTGACGAAAAGAATGTCAGCTATTCAAAGGAGCTCAGTAATAAGCAGCTTTTCGACCTTGCATGTAAGAACGGCTTTTTCGAGCTTGAGCAGGAGCTTTACTGTGATATTTTTGACTACGAGCTTGTAGTTCCCGCCTCGACGGAGAAAATCTGGTTTACTCCCTTCTGCCTTGCAGGACAGCTTGAGGGCAGCAGCGACGCTTATATCACAATTTATCTCAACGGTGTGCAGATGAGACCGAATACAACTTTAAGCACACCCGTTGACCCCGCAAAGCTTACCGAGAAGGTTGAGCTTAAGGTTGTTTATGATGACAGAGCAAACGAGAAGCAGGAGGCTACCTATACCTTCCACGTTGTGAAGGATAAGGCGCTTGACGAAAAGCGCGAGGAGAATGCCGACAAGGGACTTGTAGGTGAGGTTGAAAACTTCATCGGTACCATTATTCCGAACGATAACGGCATTGCCAACGAAAAGGTGAATCAGATATTTGATTCAATCGGCGAGGCTGTTTCACAGGTCGGCACGGGTGCGCAGGATAATCTGCTTACAACCTACAGCGTTGAGGGTACGGCAAATCCCTCGGGCTTTGACAAATACGAAATTGACGAGGCAACAACCGTTGTTCCCACTCAGGATGCAGAGAGGTTTGACTTCAACTATCTTGAGGAGCTTATCAACGGAGTGTATGTCACCGATGAAAACGGAAATATTGTCACAACGAGCGCACTCGGCTCGGATGACGGTGAAGGTGCTGACGGCAATGTGATTGCCAGGGTAACCGAGACGGTTAAGGAAAGCCCCGAGGTTGTGGCTGTTCCGTCGAGCCTTCTTGTGGCATTCGGATTTGTGGGCTACTTTATGAGTAAGAAGCATAAGGATGCTTACGTTGAGGACGAAGCAACAGAAGAAAAAGAATAAAAGCGAAAAGTTTTGGTCAAGCTTTTACAAAAGCTTGTCGGGGATTGTAAGGGGTGAAACCCCTAACGCATAAAAAATAAACAATTACACCGTCTTGAAAAAGGCGGTGTTTTTTTGTATATTGATGTAGCGCCGACCAATGGTCGGCTTGTTGATTTTCTCCCTCTGCGGTTGCTTCTTTTTACGTTCTATTGCCTAAAACCGTATGTTTTGTGTATGCGGTACGGTTGAACCGTAGGGCAGGGGCTCGCTCCTGCCGTATCGCGTAGGGGACGACCTATGTGTCGTCCCGAACAGCCTCCGCGGTTGCTCTTTCTTATACGTTCTACTTTTTAAACCTTACGTTGTCGCTTTTTAATCTTCCGTGGCTATTGCTTTTAAGTTCTACCCGCTCAAGCCGCGGGGGCTGTTACTTTGTCCGGAGCGACAAAGTAACCAAAGCGCTCTTAAGTCCGTCGAGGAGGTCCGCAGTGGCGGTGAATTTTTCCGCATCTACCGCGTTCATAACGGTTGACATTTCTCCCCTCATCCCACCGCCGTAGTTCTTGCAACGTCCCCACCAACGGAAAAATTCACATTACTACTGCTCTATGCGAGGGTAAAGCTCACGTACAACTCTATTTAAGGGTAAACTCTACCAATGAGTCCGCTACGTCCGTCGTATTTATTAAAATCCGCAATCGTCTAATTTTCTCGTGTTGCTTCAACCACCGTGTACCCGACATTCGCAATCCGCTCCGTGGGTTATTTTAGTGTTATCCGTCCTCCAAGGTTGTACATACGGACGTGGGTTACAGTAGGGACACGGCTTGCCGTGTCCGTTTATAATCGGAGCGAAGCGACCCACAACATTTGCCGCAAGGCAAATATTTCATATCCGAAAGGATATTTCATATTGCGTCAGCAATATTTCATCTGACGCAGGTCAGATTTCATTAACGCCGAAGGCGTTCCCCGACTACCGACTACTCGTCTCTTTCTCTCTTTTCCACAAAAAATCCGTGAATATTTTTCCGAAATTTTACCAAAAATAATTCATACCCTATTGCTATGAATTAAAAACTGTGATATACTACCGATGTAGTAGGAATTATTTGGAAAGGAGTGTTCTCGTGAAAATATCAACAAAAGGGCGTTACGGCCTTCGTGTAATGACCGACCTTGCCGTCAACGGCAACGGCGGCTGCGTATCCTTAAAGGATATCGCCGAAAGGGAGCACCTTTCGGAAAAATACCTTGAACAGATAGTAAATCAGCTTTCAAAGGCGGGTCTTGTAAAATCCTTACGCGGTGCAAGGGGCGGCTATATCCTCACAAGGGATGCCGACAAAATCACCGTTGAGGATATCCTCAAGGCTACGGAGGGCTCACTTGCTCCCGTTGCCTGTGCCGAGGATAACGGAAAATGTGCAAGCTACGGCGACTGTGTAACCTCCTTTATATGGACGGAGATTTATAAGGCTACAATCGCAGTAGTCAGCAGCATTACCCTTAAGGACTTAGCCGAAAGAAGCTTACAAATTGAAAAAACAGAATTGGAGTGTCTGAAATGAGATATGTATACGCTGACAATGCGGCAACAACCCCCGTTTCAAAAAAGGTTGTTGATGCAATAATTCCATATATGACCGAGCATTTCGGTAACCCCTCAAGCCTTTACGAGGTAGGTCAGGTTGCTTCACGTGCCGTTACCAAGGCACGTCAGCAGGTAGCAGAGGCTCTCGGCGCAGAGGAAAGAGAAATCTTCTTTACCTCGGGCGGTAGTGAGGCTGACAACTGGGCTATCAAGGGTGCGGCGGCTCTCGGTGCAAAGAAGGGCAAGAAGCACCTTATCACCACTAAAATTGAGCACCACGCCGTGCTTCATACGATGGCTACTCTCGAGAAGGAGGGCTTCACCGTAACCTACCTTGACGTTTACGATAACGGTATTGTAAAGGTTGAGGACGTTGAAAAGGCAATCACCGATGAAACCTGCCTTGTAACGATTATGTACGCCAATAACGAAATCGGCACAATTCAGCCCATCGCTGAAATCGGCGCACTTTGCAAGAGCAAGGGCGTTCTCTTCCACACCGACGCCGTTCAGGCGGTAGGTCACGTTAAAATTGACGTAAAGGAGCAGAACATTGATATGCTCTCCCTTTCAGGTCATAAGTTCCACGCCACAAAGGGCGTCGGCGCACTCTACTGCAGAAAGGGCATCGTGCTTCCCAATCTCATCGAGGGCGGCGCTCAGGAGAGAGGCAAGCGTGCGGGTACGGAAAACGTTCCCGGTATCGTAGGTCTCGGCGTTGCGATTACTGAGGCTTGTGAGAATATCGACGAAAACTACGCTAAGGTAAAGGCACTTCGCGACAGACTTTTCGAGGGTGCAAGCAAAATTTCCCATTCGAGAATCAACGGCGACAGAGAAAGCCGTCTCCCCGGTAATTTCTCAATGTGCTTTGAGGGCGTTGAGGGTGAAAGCCTTCTTCTTATGCTCGATATGAAGGGCGTCTGCGCATCAAGCGGCTCAGCCTGTACCTCGGGCTCACTTGACCCCAGTCACGTGCTTCTTGCAATCGGCTTAAAGCACGAGGTTGCCCACGGCTCACTGAGACTTTCACTCAGCGAGCAGAACACCGTAGAGGATGTTGACTATATCCTCGAGGTGCTTCCTCCCATTATTGAAAGACTCCGTGAGATGTCACCCCTCTGGGAGCATATTATGGAAGCAGAAAAAGCAGAAAAGGCATAAAAGTAATAAAGGAGTAGTTTGAAATGGAATACAGTAAGAAGGTTATGGAGCATTTTGCAAACCCCCACAACGTCGGTGTAATTGAGGACGCTAACGGTGTCGGTGAAATCGGTAATGCGAAGTGCGGCGACATTATGAAGATGTACCTCAAGATTGAAAACGACATTATCGTTGACGTAAAGTTCAAGACCTACGGCTGCGCAAGTGCAATTGCAACCTCATCAATTGCAACCGACCTTATCAAGGGTCAGCCGATAAGCGAGGCACTCAAGCTTACAAACAAGGCAGTTGTTGAGGCTCTTGACGGACTTCCCTCAGTGAAGATTCACTGCAGCGTCCTTGCCGAGCAGGCAATCAAGGCGGCTCTTTCCGACTACTACACCCGTCAGGGCATTGACCCTGTACCTATTGTGGGTGTTATTGAGGAGCACGACCACGAGCACTAAAAATAAAAAGTGAAAAGTTTTGGTCAAGCTTTTACAAAAGCTTGTCAGGGATTGTAAGGGGTGAAACCCCTTACGTGTTAAATAATAAAGCAAAGCAGGTGTTGTTTCTCTAACGCCTGCTTTTGTTTTTATACACGTCCGCGCAGGGGACTCCCCGCGTGGCGTCCCGACTAATTCTCCGTGGTTGCTTCTTTCATATCCTACCGCCTCAAGCCGGCGGGGCTGTTACTTTGCCCGGAGCGGCAAAGTAACCAAAGCGCTCTCAGGTTCTACGCGGAGGTCCGCAGTGGCGGTGAATTTTTCCGTATCTGCCGCAGTTAAATTTACATTGTTTCTCCACTCATCCCACCGCCGTAGTGCTTGCAATGTCCCCACTAACGGAAAAATTCACATTACTACTGCTCTACCCGAGGGTAAAGCTCACGTACAACTCTGCTTAAGGATAAGCTCTACCAACGAGTCAGCTACGTCCGTCGTATTTATCAAAATCCGCAATCGTCTAATTTTCTCGTGTTATTTCAACTACCGTGTACCCGACATTCGCAATCCGCTCCGTGGGTTGTTTTAGTGTTATCCGTCCTCCAAGGTTGTACGGACGGACGTGGGTTACAGTAGGGACACGGCG
>JAZOVO010000078.1:0-17008 GCA_045658745.1 Acutalibacteraceae bacterium
CTATATTTGTTTCATCTGTTGTAAGCGCAACCGATTTTTCGTAAAATTCCATAATAAGCTTCATCATCATAAGCTGCTTTTCGGGAGATGTAAAGGTATCAACCTCATGGAAAGCAAGCTGATGAAGAAAGTCCTCTCTTACAGAACGGGCAGCCTCCATTTTTATTCTATCCTTGCGTGAAAGCGAATCCATACCGACAAGCTTGACCATTTCAAGAAGCTCAGCCTCTTCGGAAAGAAGCTTCATTATATCCTTGCGAAGAGCTGACCATTCCTTGCCGACGTTTTCATCAAACCATTTGCCGAGAGTATTTGCATAAAGTGAATAGCTTGTAAGCCAGTTAATGGCAGGGAAATGGCGCTTATAGGCAAGGGATGAATCAAGTCCCCAGAAAACCTTAACGATGCGCAACGTAGCCTGACTTACGGGCTCTGAAATGTCACCGCCTGCAGGAGAAACCGCACCGATAACAGAAAGCGTACCCTCTCTGCCTTTTTTGCCGAGAGAAATAACTCTGCCCGCTCTTTCGTAGAACTGCGCAAGTCGGCTTGCAAGATATGCGGGATAGCCTTCCTCGCCCGGCATTTCCTCAAGTCTGCCCGACATTTCACGAAGAGCCTCTGCCCAACGTGAGGTTGAGTCAGCCATAAGTGCTACGTTATAGCCCATATCACGGAAGTATTCGGCAATAGTGATACCCGTATAAATGGAAGCCTCACGGGCAGCAACGGGCATATCCGATGTATTAGCAATAAGCACCGTTCTTTCCATAAGGGATTTACCCGTGTGAGGGTCAATCAGCTCGGGGAATTCGTTAAGAACATCGGTCATTTCATTGCCGCGCTCTCCGCAGCCTATATAAACAACAATATCTGCATCTGCCCATTTAGCAACCTGATGCTGTGTAACAGTCTTTCCGCTTCCGAAGGGGCCGGGAATTGCACCTACACCGCCCTTTGCAATCGGAAACAGAGCATCAATTACACGCTGACCTGTAAGCAAGGGCATATCGGGGGTGAGCTTTTTACTGTAGGGACGTGGCTTTCTTACGGGCCAACGCTGAACGATTCCTACACCGTGTTCCTCTCCCTTTTCATCAAGGACTATAGCCACAACATCCTCTACAGTACACGTACCGCCTGTAATTTCTTTGATTATTCCGCTCAGTCCTACGGGAAGCATAATTTTATGGTTAACAACATCTGTTTCCTGAACTGTACCGATTATATCCCCGCCGTAAACTCTTTCACCGACGCTGACAGAAGGCTCAAACACCCACTTTTTCCCGCGGTCAAGAGCGGGAATTTCCGTGCCTCTTGTAAGACTGTTGCCTGTCTGCTTCATTATTTCCACAAGCGGGCGCTGAATACCGTCAAAAATACCGCCTATAAGACCGGGACCGAGCTCAACACTCAAAGGCTCACCGGTAGTTTCTACCTTTGAGCCGACCTTAAGACCCGAGGTCTCCTCATAAACCTGAATTGACGCTCTGTCCTCGTGCATTTCTATAATCTCGCCTATAAGTCTTTCGTCGCTTACTCTTACAACGTCAAACATATTGGCGTTTTTCATTCCTGAAGCCACAACGAGAGGGCCGGAAATCTTTTTAATTGTTCCGTCGTTCATTGTATATCTCACCTTTACAGTGTATTTATTCGGGCAGCTGTGAGCCCACAGCTTTTTCAACGCTGCGGCTTACGCCCTTCATACCCTCACCCGTATTGTTCTTCACACCGGGAATAAGTATTATAGCGGGACTTATTTTGTCCTCGTATTTTCTTATAACATCCTTTGTTATATCACCGAATTCCTCGGTGATATAAATAATTGCATAATCACCCTCGCAAAGGGATTTCAGAAGCTGAGGGCAATCCTCTTTACGCTCGGGTGAAAAGACATCCATTCCGACTGATTTAAGCCCCGAAACGCTTTCTCTGTCTCCTATGGCCGCAACCTTAAGCATAGACCGACCTCACCCTTTCTTCGATTATTTCTCTGTCTATGTCTGATTTAAGTGCCGAAAGAATCATTCTCACAGTTTTAATTTCAAGATTCTTACGGTAAAAATAGCTTACTACGGGTGCAAAGCCGAAGGATGTATACATTGCTGATTTTGTAATGTTAATCACCTCATCGTCGCACCACTTTTCAAAAGCCGACGGACTTGTGCGGTATACCTCAAGACCGTTTTTGTATTCAGTTGCACCGAGATACTGCTCAAGCGCGTCAACACCCGAATCACAGGCCTTTAAAAGCTTATCTCTGTCAAGCTTATTACACTTGCCGATAGCAGCACTGACATATTCCGAATCCTGTCCCGTTGCAGCACATCTTAAAGCAATTCTTATGTTTGCCGTGTCACCCTGAAATGCACAGATTTCACCGAGAAGTCCACTTTTTTTGCTTTCGGAATACTTACCGAGGGCGTCAATTGCAGCTCTGTCAATTATCACATCGGAAAACCTGCCGTTTTCTGTCTTTAAAGCCATATTGAAGGCCTCTTCAGCCACAATCCTGTATTCATCCTTAAGAAAGGCAAAGCTGTTTTCAGCGGTGTTTTCATTGAAATCCGAAAGGTCGATTGTTGTCGGATAAATAAAATAGCTTTCGGGATTTTTATTTTCGGCAACACACTTGACCAGAGCTTTTAAATTAAAATAATCATTAAGGATATAAAGAGCATCAAGCTCTGATTTGTCAGGAACACTTTCATTAAGAAGCTTATTCAACTGTTCGCCTTGTTTTTTTATAATTGCATCTGCATCGTCATCCGCGGATGAATAGCCGAGCTGAACGAGACGACCGAGAGCCGAATCGTAATCCTGCTGATGTATGAGGGTAGAAATATCCTGCTTTGTAAGCAGCCTTGTCTCCAGTGCCCGTATTCTCGCAACACAAAAGGCATATCTTGTATCTTTCATAAGCGTCACCTTAATTAAAAAGTAAACCGTTGAGCATATCCTTCAGGTTATCCATATTTTCATCAAAAAGAGCTCTGAAGGTACAGTTTATTTCGACACCGTCAGCCGTAAGAATAAATCCGTTTTCTATATCCGCTGCTTCTTTTCTTACAAAAACAGCCGCTTTTTCGTAGATAACCGAATTTATACTGTCCTCAAAATTATCGGGCAGGCGCGCAAGATCAACGCTGTTGAGGTGCATAACATATTCACCGGGGGCGATGTTTTTAATGCATAGCTTACGAAGCATATCAAAATACTCCTCATCGCTGAAGCGCTCAATTTCCTCATAAGCGGCTGAAATAATATCGTTTATAATGGCATTTCTTACCTCGAGATAACGGTTACGGGTAATCGTCTCCGCTCCGCTTTTGGCAAGTATGTTTTTTCTGTCAGCCGTAAGCTCGGCATTTTTTATTATTTCAGCATTAAGCTCCGTCGCCCTCTGCCTTGCGGCTATAAGAATGCTTTTTGCCTCTTCATTGGCAGATGCAATGATTTCGTCGCATACAGTTTTTGACTGAACAAGAATCTTTTCCTGAATTTTCTCAAGTCCGGTCATTGCTTCATCTCCTTTGAAATTTTTGTTTTGCCGATATTATAAGCTGATGTTGGAAATGGCAATGAGTGAAACAAGGAAGGTAAGAACAGCATATGTTTCAACGAGAGCGGAAAGAGTCATTGCTCTTGAGGTCTGAGTAGGCTGCTTTGCGATAAGTGAAATACCCGATGCGGCAACGCGTCCCTGATAAATAGCTGAGAAATAACCTGTAATAGCCATAGGCATTGCTGCTGCAAAGAATGAAAGACCCTGAGCAACGGTAAGAGTGGCAACGCTACCGCCGAGAAGACCGATTTTGTTGAACATCATAAGAGCAATGATAAAGCCGTAAAGTCCCTGTGTACCGGGAAGAATCTGAAGAATAAGCACCTTTGAAAACATTTTAGGCTCTTCGGCAAGAAGACCTGCACCCGCTTCACCAACCAAGCCTACACCTCGGGCTGAGCCGACACCTGAAAGACCAACGGCAAGAGCCGCGCCTAAAACTGCAAGAAAAAGTCCTGAACTTAACATAATTATTTATCCTCCTTGATTATAAAATGTTTTGTATTCAATCTGAAGGGAGTAAACACTGTACCCTCACCTTCATAAAATTTCGAAAAGAATTCAACGTACTGCAATCTGTTGGTATGAACATAGGTACCGATAAGATTGATTGCAATGTTGATTGTGTGTCCGACAATAAAAATCAGCACAAATAAAAACGGATTTTTCGGCATTGTTGCCATAAGGTTGATTGAGCTTGCGATAACACCCGTTACAAGTCCGAGAGCGAGCAATCTCGAATAGGAAAGAATATCTCCGAGATAACCCGAGGCGGTATTATAAAGAGCGTACAAGCCTGCACCGAATTTGCCGATGATATTTTTTGCACTACGTCCCGCCGTAAGAACAATTGACGCGGCACCGATAATTAAAAGCTTGTTTCCGATGCTTTTTACAACTTCGGGAACTTCAACAAGGAAATCCGCACCGAATACTGCAAAGCCGCAGACAAAAATCATTACGGGCAATGTATCAAACACGGCGGCGGTGTAATTTTTACTCTTAATAAGCTTATAGGCGTTCAGCAGCAAGCCGGCAAAAAGGTGGATTATGCCGAAGCCGAGACAATACACAAGCAGCTTTATGCTGTTGGTGACGGGATCGAGCCACAAGGCAAGCTGCGGCGGATTTTCTATTCCGAGAAAATTCGTACACACAACGGGAATAAGATCGCCGAACCAGCCGCCGAAAAGTGCGCCGAAAATTATCGATGAAATGCCGCTGTAAAAAGCAAGATTTACGGTTTTCTTGAAGCCTCCGCTCGCCTTTAGCTTTTTATCGGCAAAGATTGCAAAAAGCACCATCAGTATACCGTAGCCGGCATCGGAAAGCATAAGACCGAAAAAGGCGTAATAGAAAAATGCCATTACGGGATTCGGGTCGACATCCTTATTTGATACGGGTGAATACATTTCAGTAATACCCTCAACGCCGCTTGCAAAGTTACCGTTTTTAAGCAGAACGGGAACTTCAGGGTTATCATAATCGGGCTCGGTTGTATTAAAGTAAGCGTTATGCTTGTTTTCAATAACGAACCGCAGCTCCTCCGCTTCCGTTTGCGGAATATATCCCGTTATAAAAAATGCGCTGCCCGTTGCACCCGCAAGCTCAACGGCCTTATATTTATCAATCTGCGTTGTTAAATGGTCATATAAAAATCTGATGTCATCGTAATCGGGCGCATATGCACTTATCTGCTTTTTAAGCTCGGCAATCTGTGCTTCAAGCTCGATTATTTCCTTTTGCGTATCCTCAATTATTTTAGAAGGCAACGCAGGCAAGGCTTTCTCATAACAGATAAAGCCGATAGCCTCAAGCGCCTTGGAGAGAGCCTCTCCATCTGACGAATGACAAATAATAACCGCACAGGTGAAAAGCTTTTCGCTGCTGACAATTTCAACCGCAACACCGTCAAGCTCCTCATTCTGATGCTTTATAAGCTCTGTAATATTTTCTGCGGTGAGGTTTTTATTGAATGTACCGATAAAAATTCTTGTAGTCAGTGTCCTTTTTGAAGCCATCATAATATCAAGCTTTTCCCAAGGTCTTGTGCTTTCAATAAGCCGCTTCTGGTCAGCAATGCGGCGGTTGATTTCTTCTGCGTTTTTATTAAGCTTCAAAATCTGCAGACACTTTGCAAAGGTTTCATCACTTTTTTCGGTCAGGCTTTTATACCTTTCGTAGCTGACTGCTTTGAAATCAGTAAAGGATTCTATCAGTCCTCTTTTAATTTCACAGTTCTTTTCAAGCAAGTGAACCGCCTTTTCAACTCTTTCACGGTTTGAAGTAAGATTACTTACAATCTCAGATGTATCGTATTTTACAACATCCTCGCTGTCAATGTCATCAAGGTGGGCATAGCCGCATTTCTGAAGATGCTCAATAATACCCTTGCTGTCAGCGAGCATTGAAGCAATTTCAAAACGAACAAGCTTTACTTTAGCCAAACGGACACCTCCTTTACGTAAAATAATATCACTTGATTTTTATTTAAGAATTTCCTCAAACACAGCCTTGATAGCTTCACTGTATTGCTTTTCTGTGTCGGTGATAGATTTTTTCTCTCTCATTGAAGCAAGCTTTGTCGCCTGCTTGATTACACCCGTTGAGGAATATTCGGCATCGCTGAGTATAATGTTAGCCTGATTTTCAGCCTGCTCAACGGCGGTTTTGATAATAATATCAGCCTGTATTTTAGCATTCTGAACTATTTTCTCAGCAACCTTTTCAGCCTTCCTCTCAGCCTCCTTGCCTTCAGCTTCAGCCTTGAGAATCTCTTTAATCATATCAGCTGCCATATAACAGCGCTCCTTCATTGTAAAAATATGTTTCGCAATCAGGCTCTGCCTCTTCATAACTTGAAAATACAACATCTGTTGTAAATACAGCCGAAACATTCATAACTGCCGAAAGGATGAACAACAGCACAAGGCATGCTGCAATAAAGGCAGACATCACAACCTTTTTAAGTCCGCGGAAGTCGAATTTTGCCTTCGGCTTTGTATCGACAAGCTTTTCAAACTTTTTATCGTTAGCAGTAATGCTTCTTGATGTGTTAGGCTTATAATCAAATTTCGGCAATTCGGGGATTACAATTTCTTCCTTGATTGAAATTACGTCAATTTCCTTTTCTTCGATTGCCGCATCCTTTTCAACGTCGGGAATAACAACAGACTCATCCTCTTCACCCTCAGGCTGACTGGTTGAATAAACATCGTCAAACTTTGCCTCCTCGAAGGGCTGATTATTCAGAGCGTTTTTCAGATCTGAAAGCATCTGCTCGGGAGTAAAGTATCTGTCATTAGGCTTGAAAGCACAAGCCTTTCTGATAATTCTCCAGAGCGACTCGCTGGCAAGGGAGGGCTTGGGAAGCTCTTCACCCTTCTGTCTTCTTATTGCTGACTCGTTAAGTGAGTTGATTGTCTCATTCTGCGGATAAGGCTCTGTAAAGGGAAGTCTGCCGCGGTTTGTGAGCATATAAAGAATAAGACCGAGAGAATAGGTATCGCAGGTGCAGTTGATGTTACCCGTTTTAATAAATTCGGGCGCCATATAATACTGCGTTCTTTTATAAGAGATTGACGTTTTTGCGGGTTCAAGACAACTGAACGAGCCGAAATCACCGATTTTACATCTGCCCTCTCTGTCAAAAAGAATATTCTCAGGCTTGAGGTTGGGGTAAATATAACCGAAGGAACGGCACTTCTGCAACGCCTGACAGATATTGATACCGAGGCGGTAGGTTTCCTCAAGAGTAAAGGAAAAGCCCTTGAGCACCTCTGCAAGGCTTTTACCCTCTTCAAGCTTGATAAGGATAAGCCTGCCCTTGCCGTCGCTTGCGTTACGCAGCTCAAGATCCTCATACTTTATAAAAAACTTGCCGTTATCAGCTTTTTTGACTGTTTCGATGTTCTTTATAATCTTTGCAATGATTTTGTCAAAGCCTTCCTGCAGCTCATCCTCACGTGCGCCGTCAAGGTTAAAGGTTTTACGCTCGTTGCGGTTTTCACCGAGACGGAGAATCTTCATAACCGAGGTTTCTCTCGAGCCGTCGTATTTCTCTTTATAAATTGTAAAAGCCTTGCCGTCGGTGCCGTTACCGAGCTGTCTGCCGACATACCATTCACCGAAAACAGGATTAAGGGAATTGGACATTTTCTTTCACTTCCTTTATTATTCTGCATCAAAAGAGTATTTATTAAACTCAGGACGATAATAATATAAATAGTCGATTTTATTATAACACAGTTTACAGTAATATGCTACTGTTTTTTCCCGATTTTTTACATTTAATATTTACACATAATTATTGACATAGCACTCAGAAAATATTAAAATATAGATGTAATTTAAAGGAAAGGAAAAGAGCTGCGGCTCTTGCAGAAATTAAAATGGACGAATTTATGGGTGATATTGTTTCCGTTGTTGATGACGACGGCGTGGAGCATATCTTTGAAGAGATTGACAGAATTGAAACCGAGGACGGCAACAGATATGTTGCACTTCTTCCTATCTATGACGATGCAGCCGAGATTCTCGACGATGACGGCGACGTTTTCATTCTTAAGGTAACCGAGGAAAACGGTGAAACCTACCTTGCACAGATTGAGGATGAAAAGGAATTCAACGAAATCGGTAATATCTTCGAGGACAGACTCATTGAAAAATATGAGGCTGAGGCAAAGGAAGACAACGAATAATTAAATAACTCCTGCTGTGTGCGACAACTGTGATCGTTATAACCCAACACGTTATAAAACGGAGAGATGCTTTGACGGCGGATTGCAGACCTCCCGCTTTTGCGGACGAAGGGAGCGCGAACCCGTCTCGCTATCACCACCCTGCTATCTGAGGCAGGTTATACACATCACGAACGGCATGGCGGGATTATTATTTTACACTCAATGTGAAACCCACCGAGATTTTCTCGGTGGGTCGTTATATTTTATGTATGTTCGCCAATCACAAAAAATCAACTCATCGTTAATTTTTAACGGTTGTAGTGTATAAAAGGCTTAAACGTAGAGTCCGACTTTTATTTATAAAAGTCCTTAACCCTCTCATACTCCTCATCGGTTATCTCAAGTATACCGCCGTGCTTGAAGCCGTACGGGAAGGAAAATGCCTCGTCACTTCTCTTAAAATTGCTGTCTCCCGGCTTGTCGCTGATAAAAGGTACATAGCCCATTTCAGGCTTTGCACAACCGAAAAAATCAATCATAAGGCACCATCTGCCATCAGGCAGAACCATTGTTGTGGGTGCCTCGTAGCAGTTAGCCTTTTCAATGCCGTGCATATACTCCTCAAAAGCTTCATCGTGTATGTACGGGCCGTATAAATCCTCGGAAACGGCGTGCATATTCATACCCGGATTATCGGCGTTTTTGTAGAACATATGATATTTGCCGTCAATTTTTCTTATATGAGTATCAAGGATTTCGTTGCTCTTTGTAAAAAAGAGCTTCGGGCGTGTAAAGGTTTCAAAATCCTTCGTGGTGCTATAGTAAATTGACATGTGGCTATAATCGTCCTGCTTTACGGTTGAGCCCCAATGTATCATATATTCATCGTTTACATCATCATAAATAATCTCGGGTGCCCAAAGACAACCGAAATCTTCTCTGCCGATAGGAATAATTCTCTGCTCGGAAAAGCTGATTAAATCCTTGCTTTTCCACATGCAAAGACCCTTGCTGCCCGTGCGGTTTACATTTTTCCAGTCAACATTATAGTTTTCGTCAAAGCGGTTAACAATGCACTCATCCGTTGTGAGAATTACAAAGCTGTTATCCTTAAGGCGTACTATTTCAATATCACGGCAGCCGCCCGAGCTCATTTTACTTGTAAGTATCGGCTCACCGCCGTTTACCTGCTCCCAGTTAAATCCGTCCTTGCTTAAAGCAAAGTAAACCTGCTCACCGTCAATTGTAAGCTTCTCTTTAAAATGTGTAAATAAATATGGCATATGTTTTCTCCTTCACATTTTTTAAAATTATATCATCATAAAATGCAAAACACAATAGCGTTCAGTTTTTTGTTAAAAAAATTATATTTTTATCCGCTTTATCTTGAAAAAATACACATAATAATATATGATATGACAGATAAAATTTTGAAAGGTTGTAGGCTTCGGCTTACTTCAGGTATCCCTCTATGAGAAAAACAAAAATCGTAGCAACTATCGGCCCTGCATGCAGTGATAAAAAAATCTTCAGAGAAATGTGCCTTGCAGGACTTAATGTTGCCCGTCTTAATTTTTCCCACGGCACCCACGATGAGCATTACGAAAAAATTGCAATGATTAAATCAGTTCGCGCAGAACTTGACCTGCCTATTGCAATCCTACTTGACACAAAGGGTCCCGAATACAGAATAAAAACCTTCGAAAGCGGCTCTGTTGACCTTAAAGCCGGTGACCGATTTATTTTTACAACAGAAGAAATTATCGGTAATCAGGAACGCGTTTCAGTAAGCTACAAGGGTATGATGAAGGATCTTGATGTCGGTGATATCATTCTTCTCAACAACGGACTTATGAAATTCAAGGTTGAGGAAATAACCGAAACCGAAGCAAGATGCATCGTAATTGACGGCGGCAACCTTTCCAACCGTAAGTCAATGAGTTTCCCCGGTAAGGTGCTTAAGCAGGTTTACCTGAGCGAGCAGGACAAGAGCGATATACTTTTCGGCGCGGCAAACGATGTTGACTTTATCGCCTGCTCCTTCGTTTCCTGTGCCCAGGATCTTATTGATGTTAAAAATTTCCTTAAGGAAAATAATATTACCGGTATTGACCTTCTTGCAAAAATTGAAAATCAGGCAGGCATAGACAACATTGACGAGATTCTTGACCATTGTGAAGGCGTTATGATTGGCCGCGGAGATATGGGTGTTGAAATCCCCTTTGAGGAGCTCCCTGCAATCCAGAAGCATCTTATCACAAAATGCCGACTTTTCGGCAGACGTGTTATCACCGCCACTGAAATGCTTGAATCAATGATAACAAATCCCCGCCCCACCCGTGCTGAGATTTCAGACGTTGCAAACGCTGTTTACGACGGCACAAGTGCTATTATGCTTTCGGGTGAAACTGCAGTAGGTAAGCATCCCGTCCTTGCCGTTGAAACAATGTCAAGAATTGCTTATCAGACAGAGAAGAATATAAACTTTGTCAAGCGCTTCAACGAAACAGGCTTTGTTATCAAAAACACAATCGACGCAATCTCTCACGCAACCTGCGGTATGTCGATTGATGTAAATGCAAAGGCAATTACCGTTTGCTCGCTTTCAGGTAAAACAGTACGAATGGTTTCCCGCTTCCGCTCCCCCGTTGATATCGTTGGCCTTACCACCAACGAAAAAACATGGCGCAAGCTTGCGCTTTCCTGGGGCGTTAAGCCTGTTATGTGCGAGGAGCTTCCCTCAACGGATGTTCTCTTCTATACAGCAAAAAAGCTGACAAAAACGGCGCTTGACCTTGAACCGGGCAATACAATTATTATCACCGGCGGCGTTACAACGGGTCAGTCAGGAAATACAAACCTTATTAAGATTGAGAATATATAAACTTATAACACAAGCAAAAAGCACACGGATTTCTCCGTGTGCTTAATTTTACGCCTTTGCTTCGCAGTACATACAACGGTAAACTCTGTTTTCCTTGTCTGTAAGTGTGAATACCTGCTCAAGCTCCTGCTCACAGGATGTGATGCATCTGGGGTTTTTACACTTGAGTACACCGTGAAGCTTTTCGGGAAGGTCAACACTTCTTTTTTCGACAAGCTTACTGTCACGGATTACATCAATTGTAATACCGGGATCGATGTAACCGAGAGCCTCAAGGTTGATTTCAATATTGCTGTCAATCTTGATAATATCCTTTTTGCCCATTTTTTTGCTTGATACATTCTTGATGATTGCGATGCTGCACTCAAGCTTATCAAAGCCGAGAAGGTTGTAAATTCTCATAGCATTGCCTGCGGTGATATGGTCAATAACAATGCCCTCTTTAATTGAATCTATATGCATTTTGTGTTCTCCTTTCAGTCGATGTGAATACCGAGAAGCTCCATAATAAGAGCCATTCTGACATACTTACCGCAGAGTGCCTGCTCAAAGTAGCATGCTCTGGGGTCATCGTCAACATCGGTTGAAATTTCGTTAACTCTCGGCAACGGATGAAGAACAACAAGGTCTTCCTTTGCGTTTTTGACAAGCTTTGCTCTTGTAAGGATATAACTGTCACGAAGACGGATATATTCCTCCTCGCTGAGGAAGCGCTCCTTCTGAACGCGGGTCATATAAAGAACATCAAGCTCGGGGAGAACTGACTCAAGGTCAGTTGTCTGTACATATTCAATACCCTGCTTCTGAAGAACATCCTTCTTTACGTATGAGGGAAGCTTAAGCTCATCGGGTGAGATAAGAACAATTTTAACGTTCTTATGTCTTGAAAGAGCCTGGATAAGTGAGTGAACAGTTCTGCCGAACTTAAGGTCGCCGCAGAAGCCGATTGTAAAATTATCAAGGCTACCCTTCTTTCTTCTGATTGTAAGAAGGTCGGTAAGAGTCTGTGTAGGATGATTATGTCCGCCGTCACCTGCATTGATAACCGGAATTGACGAATGCATTGAGGAAACGAGAGGTGCACCCTCCTTATGATGACGCATTGCAATGATGTCAGCATAGCAGGATACCATTTTTGTTGTATCTGCAACGCTCTCACCCTTTGTAGCCGATGATGAGCCTGCATCGGAGAAGCCGAGAACGTGACCGCCAAGCTCATACATTGCAGCCTCAAAGCTGAGTCTTGTTCTTGTTGAGGGCTCAAAGAAAAGTGTTGCAAGCTTTTTGCCGTGGCAGGCTTCACTGTATTTTGCGGGATTTGCTATTATATCATCAGCGCGGTCAAGGAGCTTTTCAATCTCCTCAACTGAAAGGTCGAGAATACTGATAAGGCTTCTAACCATTAGTTTGCGCCTCCGATCCAGCTTTCGTCTGACGGATTATTTCTGAACTTAATGAGCTTTTCGATATCTTCGGGCTTGATATAGCCTTCCTCTGCGGCTACCTCTGCAACTGCATCGAGATTTGAAAGACTGTAGTTGACAACATCTGCTGCAGCAAGTCTGTCGAGACCCTTCTTCATACCGTAGGTGAAGATTGAAGCGATACCGAGAACCTCAGCGCCTGCCTCACGAAGAACCTCAACAACCTCAATTACGCTGCCGCCTGTTGAAATAAGGTCTTCAACAACTACTACCTTCTGACCCTTTTCAAGCTTGCCCTCAATCTGGTTGCCTCTGCCGTGGTCCTTGTGACCTGAGCGTACATAACCCATGGGGAGGCCGAGAATGTGACCAACGATAGCAGCGTGAGCAATACCTGCAGTTGAGGTACCCATAATAACCTCACAGTCGGGGAAATATTTTAAAATTGTCTTTGCGAGACCCGTTTCAACATCGTTTCTTACTGCGGGTGATGTAAGAGTAAGTCTGTTGTCACAGTAAATAGGACTCTTGATACCGCTTGCCCATGTGAAGGGCTGCTCGGGACGAAGAAAAACCGCACCGATGGAAAGAAGGTCTTTTGCAATAATTTTTTTCATTTTAATCTATCCTTTCTTTGATTGAATTAACTTGTTTTATCAGCCTACGAATTCAGCAATGCATCTTTCATAAGCTGCAACGGGATCGGCAGCAGCGGTGATGGGTCTGCCTACAACGATGTAGTCAGAGCCGATAAGCTTTGCCTGCTCGGGAGTCATAACTCTCTTCTGGTCGCCGATATCTCCGTCTGCAAAGCGGACACCGGGAGTGATTGTAAGGAAATCCTTACCGCAGGTATTATGTACCTTTTCTGCCTCAAGAGGTGAGCATACAACACCGTCAAGACCTGCATCAGCAGCATTCTTTGCATAATGCATTACAACCTTGTCGATGGGCTCTTTGATAAGAAGGTCGTTCTCCATGCTTTCCTGATCAGTTGAGGTAAGCTGAGTAACAGCGATAAGAAGAGGTCTTGTACCGTCGGGTCTCGTAAGACCTTCAAGAGCAGCCTCCATCATTCTCTTTGTTCCGCCTGCGTGAAGATTTGTGATATCTACATCAAGGTTTGAAAGCACAGCCATTGACTTTTTAACTGTGTTGGGGATATCGTGAAGCTTAAGGTCAAGGAAAATTTTGTGACCTCTTGCCTTGATTTCCTTTACGATTGAGGGACCTTCGGCATAGTAAAGCTCCATTCCGATTTTTACGAAAGGCTTTCTTCCGCTGAATTTGTCAAGGAAAGCAAAAACCTCTTCCTTACTGCTGAAGTCGCAAGCAACAATTACATCTCTACCCATCAGTGAGCACCTCCGATAATTTCTTTTAAGTCTTTTATGTTATATTTTTCCATTGCCGCCGGGAGATTGTTGATGATATCGCGGCAGGCATAAGGATTTACAAGATTAGCGGCGCCCACCTGTACTGC
Organism: Acutalibacteraceae bacterium; assembly: GCA_045658745.1. GTDB lineage: Bacteria > Bacillota > Clostridia > Oscillospirales > Acutalibacteraceae > UBA6857. The sequence continues at coordinate 14,042 of JAZOVO010000078.1, forward strand.
GGTGGCACCGGCAAGCATCATTTCAATTACATCCTCAGCAGTTGAAATTCCGCCTATTCCCACAACGGGAACCTTAACCTTATCGTAAACCTGATAAACTGCTCTTAACGCTACGGGAAGAATCGCAGGACCTGAGAAGCCGCCCATTTTGTTAGCAATTACGGGCTTCTTTGTTTTAAGGTCAATTCTCATACCGAGAAGCGTGTTTATAAGGCTGATTGCATCAGCACCTGCTTCCTCGCAGGCAAGAGCAATCTCAGTAATATCTGTAACATTAGGAGTAAGCTTAGCAATAACAGGCTTTGATACAACGCCCTTTACTGCCTTGATTACCTCTGCGGCATTTTTGGCGTCTGTACCGAAGTTGACACCGCCCGCGTGAACATTGGGACAGCTGATATTAACCTCAAACCAGCCGATCTGCTCCTCCTTGTCAAGAAGTGAACAGCATTCGATATATTCATCAACGGTAAATCCGCCGACATTAGCCATAACCTTTTTACCGAAAACCTTTTTGAGCTTGGGAAGCTCCTCAGCGATTACGCCGTGAACTCCGGGATTCTGTAAACCAACAGAGTTAATCATACCTGAAGTGCATTCAGCGATTCGCGGAGTTGGGTTGCCGAAACGGCTTTCAAGGGTTGTTCCCTTAAAGGAAAATGTTCCGAGACAGTTGATATCGTAAAGCTCGGCGAATTCATAGCCAAAGCCGAAGGTGCCGCTGGCAGGGATAACGGGATTATCAAGAGTAATTCCGCAAAGGTCAACTTTTGTATTTACCATATTATTTCCTCCCTTACAAGAACGGGACCGTCCTTACATATTCTCTTGTTGCCGTACTTTGTTTTGCAACTGCAGCCCATACAAGCGCCGAAGCCACAGCCCATTCTTTCCTCAAAGCTGTATTCACCGCTGCCTACAGCCGTTTTTTCAATTGCCCTGAACATAGGCATAGGACCACAGGTGTAGAAGTATGTATAATCAAGCTCCTTCATAGCATCGGTTACAAATCCCTTGACTCCGAATGAGCCGTCAACGGTTGTGATGACTGTTTCTGCACCGAGTGCTTCAAAATCCTCCTTACAGAAAATTTCCTTTTCTGTATTAAAGCCGAGGATAACTGTAGGCTTCTTGCCCTCTTTAACAAGATGCTTGCAAAGACCGTAAAGAGGAGGCACACCGACACCGCCGCCGATAAGAAGAGGCTTGTCTCCGCTTCTTGCGGGAGCAAAGCCGTTACCGAGACCGGTAAGACATTCGACCTCTTTGCCCTCCTGCCATCTGCTCATTATTTCCGTACCCTTACCTACAACCTTATAAATGATTGTTATTGAGCCTTCATCCCAGTCAAAAACCGAAATAGGTCTTTTGAGATAACAGCCTTCAACAGTGAGGTTGATAAACTGTCCGGGTGCGGTGAGTGCAGATGAATCACCCTCAAGCACCATTTTGTATACCGTATCGGTTAGAGCCTTATTTTCTCTTACTTTAAAAATACCCTGATACACCTTAACGTCTCCTTCCTTAAAATATCTTCTCGCCCTTCACGTAGGTGTGAAGAACCTTGCCTTTGACTTTATATCCCTCAAAGGGTGTTGCTTTACCCATTGAGTAAAACTCATCGGGATTGATTGTATACTCATTTTCAAGGTCAATTACACAGAAATCTGCCTGCTGATTTTCATCTGTACCGCCTTTGATACCGAAACGTTTTTTAGGATTGATGCTCATAAGCTCAACAAGCTTTTCAAGTGTGATTACACCGGGAAGGACAAGGTGTGTATAAAGGAGCGGGAATGCAATTTCAATTCCCACAACACCCATTGCACTTTTTTCAAGTCCCTTACCCTTTTCCTCAGCGCTGTGAGGCGCGTGATCGGTGGCAATCATATCAATCGTGCCGTCCTTGATGCCTTCAATCAGAGCGAGTCTGTCTTCTTCGGAGCGAAGGGGCGGATTCATTTTAAATCTGCCCTCCTCCTTGAGGCACATATCATTGAGAATAAGGTAGTGAGGACCTGTTTCGCAGGTGATATCAACACCCTCCGCCTTAGCCTTGCGGATTATATCAACACTTTCCTTGGTGGAAATATGACAAACGTGATAGGGGCAACCAGTCTCCTTGACAAGCTCAATGTCTCTTGCAATCTGCTCCCATTCGCTTTCGCTGCAGATGCCCTTGTGACCGTAAAGCCTTGCATATTCACCGTCGTGTATGTAACCGCCTCTTAATAGGTCATTCACCTCACAGTGAGCAACTATCATTTTGCCGAGACTCTTAGCCTTGAGCATAGCAGAACGCATCATTTCATCGCTCTGAACGCCTCTGCCATCATCTGAAAAGGCTATTACATTTTCGCTCATACCCTCAAGCTCGGAAAGCTTCTCACCCATCTGACCGACGGTAATTGAGCCGTAGGGATAAACTGCAATGCAGGCATCCTTTTCAATTATATCAAGCTGCTTTTGCAGATTATCAACACTGTCAGGCACGGGATTAAGGTTAGGCATTGCGCATACAGCCGTATACCCGCCGTGAGCCGAAGCAAGTGTTCCGCTTTTTATTGTTTCCTTATAAGAAAAACCCGGCTCTCTCAAATGCACATGTACATCTGCGAAACCGGGAAAAATATAACAATTGTTAAAATCAACAACATCCGCGCATTCGATATCGCGGGAAACAACAATACCGTTATCAACGGCTAACGGAAGGGATGAAAATTCTGCATTGTGATAAACTTTTTTCGCTTTAAACAATGTCATAGTCATTTATCCTCCGAATATTTCAGTCATAAAAAAAGCCTACGGAATAATCCGCAAGACTTGAAGCAGAGCCTTGCACAAGAGCGTCTTAAGCAATCTCTTTTTTATTCAAGCTATTTTATCATATGCACTGATAAATGTCAATCTAAAAACAGTAATTTTAATGTAAAAATATTTAACAAATAATGATTACATTTAATGATA
>JAZOVO010000079.1:0-12096 GCA_045658745.1 Acutalibacteraceae bacterium
TCGACGAAGAATATGCAGACGTTATCGAAAAGATTGACGAGTGCATGTACAAGCTTCAGAAGTACGTTGTAAGACGTTGGCTCCTTGACGAAGGCAAGCGTGTTGACGGCAGAGGCATCAACGATATGCGTCCCCTCGATGCACAGGTTGACCTCCTTTCAAGAGTACACGGTTCAGGTATGTTCACAAGAGGTCAGACTCAGGTTCTTACCGTAACAACCCTCGGACCCATGAGCGACGCTCAGCTTCTTGACGGTCTTGACAACGAAAAGGAAAAGAGATATCTCCACCACTACAACTTCCCCTCATACTCAGTTGGCGAAACAAAGCCCTCAAGAGGCCCCGGCCGTCGTGAAATCGGTCACGGTGCACTTGCTGAAAGAGCTCTTGTTCCCGTTATCCCCTCAGTTGAGGAGTTCCCCTACACAATCAGACTTGTTTCAGAGGTTCTTTCCTCAAACGGTTCAACCTCACAGGCTTCAATCTGCGGCTCAACCCTTTCACTTATGGCAGCAGGTGTTCCCATCAAGGCTCCCGTTGCAGGTATCTCCTGCGGTCTTATCAGCGAAGGCGACCGCTTCATGACAATGGTTGACATTCAGGGTCTTGAGGACTTCTTCGGCGATATGGACTTCAAGGTAGCAGGTACAAAGAAGGGTATCACAGCTATTCAGATGGACCTCAAGGTACACGGTCTTACTCCCGAAATCATCAAGGAGGCATTTGAAAAGACCTACGATGCACGCTGCAAGATTCTTGACGAGGTTATGATTCCCTGCATTGCAGAGCCCAGAGCAGAGCTTTCCAAGTACGCTCCCAAGATGCTCACCACAAAGATCGACGTTGAGAAGATCGGTGACGTTATCGGTAAGCAGGGTAAGGTTATTCAGAAGATCTGTGCTGAGTGCGAATGTAAGGTTGACGTTAACGAGGACGGTTCAATCTTCGTTTCAGCAATTGACCTTGACAACGCAAAGAGAGCTATCACAATCATCGAGACAATCGCTAACGATCCCGAGGTTGGCGCAATCTTCCGCGGCGTAGTTACAAGACTTATGAGCTTCGGCGCATTTGTTGAAATCGCTCCCGGTAAGGAAGGTCTTGTTCACATTTCAAAGCTTGACGTTAAGAGAACCGAAAAGGTTGAGGACTGTGTAACAGTAGGCGACGAGGTTATCGTTAAGGTGCTTGAAATTGACGACCAGGGCAGAATCAACCTTTCAAGAAGAGATGCTCTTATCGAAATCGAAGGCCTTGTTCCCGAGGATGACGGTGAGGAAGCTCCCAGACGTCCCCGCGGCGGCAGAAGAGACGACCGCAGAGGCGGCAGAAGATAAAAAGTAAAGTTCTTTTGGCATCGTCGCCGAAGCGCCGCCTGTGGCGGATGAAGCGAGGCGAGGATGGCGCAGCGGTCAAAATCGCTCGGCGCTCCAAGCCGATAAGCGATTTTGGGAACCGCAAGAGGACACTTTTCTTACAAGAAAAGTAACGCCCGACCGGCGAGGTCATAAAAACAATAATAATGAGGGACTGTAGAAATTACAGTCCCTTTTTATTACAACTTTATTACAGCTTTATAACAACTGTCCCCCGCCTATTGACAAACCGCCTTCCCCCCTATTAAAATGAAACTGAAGAAAACAAAGGAGGTCGCACCTATGAAAAAGCTTATCTCACTCACACTCACTATACTGCTTATATTTACGCTTACCGCCTGCGGCAATGTAAAAATCCGTGAAAAAAACGCCATATACTCCTTCAGCGGCGGCAATGATTATTTCAATGTATCAAACGGCATCATCGTCCTTACCGAAGACGAGGAAACCTTCAGCGGCGGCGATCTTGCCATAACACGAAAAGACGCCTTTTCCGATGTTGTCTCCTTGCGCACAGAATTTTACATTCTTCGTGACGGTGAAGAAAAAACCATTCTTGTTTCAGAACTTCACGATAAGACAGGCGGTGCTTCCGTAAGCCTTTCAGGTGACCTCGGCAAGATATCGGGCGACACAGTTGTAACCGAGGGAAGGCAATCAGAGGAAGTTGAAATTGACCTTCTGAACAATCTTTATTTCAGGCTGACAATCAAGCGAAATGACGGGTCGAGTAATACTTATACCGTACAGATGGATGTTGAGGAAACATAATAATATAGGGGCGGCAATCTGCCGCCCCTTTTATATTTCAGTTACCACTCATCGCCTTCTCCGAAAAGACTCTCTTCTTCCTCTCTTCGGTATTCACTGTCATCCCAATTAAAAACATACTCACCACGGTCAACGCTGAATCCGTTTTTTTCTATATATTCGTAATCACCTGTATCGTAATTAAGACACCATTTAGCCATTATTATTCCCCCTCACCGTTAAGCTTACGGTCAGGTATAAGCTTTCCGTTTTTATAAAACCAACACCCGAGCCAATCATTCGGACCATATTTGTTCTGCACGCCCAGCAACTCACACAAGGTGAGGTATGCCGCTGCCTTTTTTGCCCCTTTTTTTGAGTTTGACCAGACAAGTATTGATACACCGGTTCTGTAATTTACTGCGCGGCATAAGCAAGTCCATTTTGGATTACCGTCATTATCGTACCCCAAAACATCAGGACCGTTGCACTGGTATTCCCACAGTTTACATTCACCTTTTTCTGCCATTTCCTTTAAGGTAGTCACTGCAGTATCAATGTCAAAGCATCTCGCTCTTGTATCATCTTTTATCATTACGGCAATTTTTGTATCAAAATCAAGTGCCTTATTAACAACTGCTTTAAGGACTTCTGAGTCCCAGTTGCACTCAACAGCAACGGCGCCTATAATTGCCTCAAACAAATCCGCCTTAACCTTAACCTCGTTTACAGCATTATTTTTAATGTCGCTTTCACTGACAAGCAGGTATTTGGCCACATCCCATTCGTCAATTATTTTTGCAAGAGCTTCGTTATTTACAAGTTCCTGCTTAATTTGCGTGAACCGATTTTCACGAATCCTGAAAGTGTAATCATCTGCCGTACTGAATGAACCGCACCGTTCGGCAACACCCTTAACAACATAAAAGCTTAAAATCTCATCACCGATAAATTCAAGAATTTCATTGCTGCTTTCACCTGTTTCAGCCGCAAATGAGCTTCTTCTGAAAATCTGATTGAGAAGTCCCGGATTTATTATCATATACCCGGTTTTTTCTTTTAAAATCCCCTTAATCTCTGCCCTTTCTTTTGCACTTAAGCACATTCTTTTAACCATTTGTTTTCCTCCAAAAAACTTATTCAGTCAGAGAAAACAAAAAAACCTGCAACTCAAACAAGGCTTAACGAAAACGTAAGCCTCACCCGAATTTCAAGTTCTTAACAATTTAAAATAATTTTTGTAAAGCTTTCTGCTTTTACGCTCACTTGAATAAGCAGCAAAAACAAATCACATTATTCAACTACTTTAAAATTGCTCCCCCTTGACTTGTTTTAGTATATAATAACATATGTTTTTTTGTCAAGATAAATCATATACTTGCACCGCTAAAAAACGCCGATCGTTTTATATGCATCGTAAACCAAAATACCGCCTCGGATTATCCGAAGCGGTAGCTTTTATTTATTTTCTCGCTCGGCGCGTGCCGTTCTTTCTTGTAAGAAAGAACCAAAGAACTTTTCTTGTTCCTTTTTTATCACAGTTTATTTATCGCCTCAACAAGCTTATCAACATTCTTCTCATCCGTTGCCCAACTTGTGCAGAAGCGTACCGCAAACCTGTCCCCCACCTTGCACCAGGGAGAATAAGCAAACTCCTCACCAAGCTTATCCTTCTGCTCCTTTGTCAATATCGGGAACTGCTGATTCGTCGGTGAATCATAAAGAAGCTCTATCCCCTTTTCTTCAAAGGCAAGGCGGATTTTCTTGGCAAGCTTCACCGCGTGGTCTGAAATTCTGTAATAAAGTCCGTCGGTGAAAAGAGCGTCAAACTGCATCCCCAGAAGCCTGCCCTTTGCGAGCATTGCACCCTTCTGCTTTTCCATATAGCGGAAATCCTTTTTGCAAGCGTCATTGAAAATGACAAGAGCCTCACCGAAAAGCGCACCCACCTTTGTGCCGCCGATATAAAAGGCATCGCAAAGAGAAGCAAAATCCTTCATTTCAAGGTCGTTTTTATCCGAGGCCAGACCGTAGCCGAGCCTTGCGCCGTCAATATAAAGATACATACCGTATTTTCTGCAGACGGCATAAATATCTGTAAGCTCCTTTTTTGAATAAAGAGTTCCGTTTTCCGTGGGGAATGAAATATAAACCATTCCCGGCTGAACAGAATGCTCGCGGATGGGGTCGCTGAAATGACCGTCGGCAATTTCTTCAATCTCCTCCGCCTTGATTTTACCGTCAGAAGAAGGAATCTGCAACAGCTTTGTGCCGCATGCCTCAATGCTTCCGCACTCGTGAACGTTGATGTGTCCCGTATCGGCACAAATAACCGCCTGCCAGGGTCTTATCACCGAGGCAATAAAGGTAAGGTTAGTCTGTGTACCGCCTACAAGAAAATGCACATCGGCGTTTTCACATTGAAGCTCTGCTCTGATTTTCTTTTCGGCAGAAAGGCAATATTCATCCGCGCCGTAGCCCGGCGTCATTTCCATATTTGTTCTTACAAGAGCATCAATTATTTCAGGTACTGCGCCCTGTGTATAGTCACTTTCAAATCTTATCATAGTTCAGGTGGGCGAGTGTACGCCGACACCCCTATTCCTCCAATCCTAAAAGCTCTGTTGCGGTGTCGGAGTCGATTTCCTCCACACCCTTGAGCTTTTTCTGTATAATTCGGTTTCTGTCCTGAGCCTCCTCAAGGCTTCTGCCCGCCTCGTCAATCTTCTTTCTTGCCCTGTCAAGCACAAAGCCGAATTTATCGTACTGTACCTTTGCGGCGGCAAGGAGAGTTCTTACCTCCTTTGCCTTTTCATTGATAGCCATAGCACGGAAGCCGACGGAAAGAGAATTAAGCAGAGCGGTAATCGTGCTCGGACCTGCAATCATAACGCCAAACTCCGTCTGGCAGCGCTCGGCAATACCGTTTTTCGAGGAGATAATCTCACTGTAAAGCCCCTCCGTTGCAAGGTACATAATCGCAAAGGGAGTCGTGTCGGGCTCGTTGATGTACTTTTTAACCTCCTTAGCCTGACCCAGCACCGTTGTTTCAAGGCTCTTACGCTCGAATTCAACGGCAGCACTGTCACCTCTGTCGGCGGCTTCGCAAAGTCGGATATAAGCCTCCACGGGGAACTTCGAGTCAATGGGAAGATAGGTGATAACATCCTTATCCTCTCCCGAGGGAATACGCACCGCAAACTCAACGATATTCCTTGAGGCAGGATTGGTCATAACGTTTCTGTCAAACATTCCGGGGATAGTCTCATTGAGAAGCCCCTCAAGCTGAACCTCTGCCCAGGTGCCTCGCGCCTTTACATTGGTGAGGATACGGTTAAGGGAAGCAACGTTATCCGTTACACCGCTTGAAAGAACCTTCATTTCACCGAGAGATTTATAAACATTTTCAAGCTGCTCGCTGACCGCCTTGAAGGAAGAGTCAAGGCGCTTTGTGAGGGTCTCGTTAAGCTTTTCGTCAACGGTCATTCTCATCTGCTCAAGCTTCTTTTCGTTGCTTGTCTGCATATCGTTAAGCTTTGATGAAATAAGCTCCGTAACCCTGAGATTGAACTCGTAATTATCTCTTGTAAGCTTGTTGAGCCTTGCACTCATATCATTCATAGCCTGGGTAAGCTCCTGACGCTGGGCGCGCTGAAGCTCAAGGTTTTCCTGCCTTGAGGCGGAAAACTCATTCCTGATACTCTGCACCATATTATGTCCCATTCGCTCAAGACCCTTTTCGGTTTCCTGCTGTCTTTGTAAAAGCTCTGCATATTCTTTGTTATTTTTCTTTTTTGTCAAAATAAACAGAGCAGATGCGCTTATAATAGTAGATATAAGAATTAAAACAACTGCAATAATAAGTAAGGGTGCTTCCATCTGCATTCCTCCTCGGAAAGATTATTACACCCTTCAATTATAGCAATAAAGAATAGAACTATTTTTCACTTTGAGAATTATAAACCAATATTAACGGTAAGGACTGAAAAAAATGATTAAAAGAATTCTCTGCCTTATAATGAGCATTGCGATGCTCTTTACCCTGAGTGCCTGCTCCTCGAGGGGTGACGACGCTAATCTTTACTTCCCCATTGACAACGACCCGGGCTACCTTGACCCTCAGGTTATTTCCGACCCCGGTGCGAAGAATATTATCGCCAACTGCTTTGAGGGACTCGTCAGGCTTGACGGCGAGGGCAAAATCGAAGCAGGCTATGCCGAGGAATGGAAGGTTTCCCCCGACGGGCTGACCTACACCTTTAAATTAAGAAGGGACGGCAAATGGGCTATTATGTCCGCCTCCGAGGATTTCCTCGGTGAAAACTTCCGTGAGACCTTTGATTCAAGAGTTACCGCTCACGATTTCGCCTTCGGACTTAAAAGAGCCCTTTTACCCGAAACCCTTTCACCCGGTGCAAAGAATCTCTTCAGTATTAAAAATGCGGAGCTTGTAAATTCGGGCAAACTTTCTCCCGACGAGCTCGGTGTAAAGGCAACGGATGACCATACCCTTACAATCACCCTTACACAGCCCGACCCCGACTTCCTTTACGTTCTGCTTGAGCCCGAGTGTATGCCCTGCAACGAGGAATTTTTCGAGGCAACGGGCGGCCGCTACGGACTTTCCACCCGCTTTCTTATGTATAACGGCCCGTTTTATATGAGCAACTGGGCAGACGATGCGGCTATTACGCTTATGTCAAACGACGACTACTACGACTTCAAGCACGTCAAGCCCTATTCGATTTACTTTTCAATCAACGCCGAGCAGGGCTCACGTCTTGAAAAAATCAAGGACAAGATTTATGACGTTGCTCCCCTTTCAACCGAGCAGGCACAAAAGCTTCAGAAAAAAATCGGCTACACCGTTGAAGCCTTTGAGAACGGACTTTACTGCCTTGCCTTCAACTGTCAGGACAGCGCACTTTCAAACGTCAATATAAGAAAGGCAATTGCCTCATCCTTTGACCGCAATCTGCTTTACTCTCAGCTCGGAGAGGGCTCCGTGGGCGGAATCATTCCGCCGTCAATGCTCCTTTCCGGCTCAAAATACCGCGAGTCGGCAGGAAGCATCAGTCTTACTGCCGTTCCCGACCCGAAGAAGCTTTTCGAGGACACACTTACAAAGCTTGAGCTTGACTATATTGAGGTAACGGTGCTTTGCACCGAGGCGGAGGAGAAGGCGGTCAGAAGCGTTATGCAGAACTGGCAGGCGACTCTCGGCGTCAAGTTCAACGTATTTGTTGAAACGGCGACCGCAGACGAAATCCGTACAAGGATAAGTGACGGCGACTGGCAGATAGCGCTTACGGACATTTCCTTCCCCCACCTTACTGCCTTCAACGGACTTTTGCAGTTCACAACGGGCAACTCTGAAAACATCCTCGGCTTTGAGGACAAGAAGTATGATGCCCTTGTCGGTGCAATCAAAACCGCCTCGGGCTTTGATACGAGCATAAGTGCGACCAAGGAAGCGGAGCAGTATTTGCTTGACAGCTCTGTTATTATTCCCCTTTACGGGTCACCCGCTTATTACGGACTCGGCAAGGGCGTGGACGGAGTTATTTTCAACACTACGGGTGACGTTGTGTATTTCAGAGATACGGTGGTTAAATAAAAGCGGAAAGTTCTTTTGGTTACTTTTCTTTCAAGAAAAGTAACGCCCCGCGGCGAGCGATTAAACAATATCAAAAGCCAACACGTCAAATTCGTGTTGGCTTTATTTATTATAAAAATCACTATCAAGCTTTTATAGCAAGAGGGCCCTGCCCTCTTGACTCCCGCAAGCTTTTGTAAAAGCTTGACCAAAACTTTTATTGTTTTTACTTGATAATCGCATCAATTACCCTTTGAGCACTTCTTTCATCAAAAAAGCTGAAATTCATTTCCTTGAACCCCTTGTTCCTCTCAGCATCAAAGTCACCCTTCACGGCTTCAACGCACTCCTCAACAGTACGGGCAACACTTCCGGGAACATAGGCCTCATAGTCAAAGTAAAAATCTCTCTTTGCCTTGTACTCCTCAAGATCATAAGCAAAAAACACCGTCTTTTTATCAAGGAAGGAAAAGTCCATACAGATTGACGAGTAGTCCGTAATAAGCACGTCGCAGAAAAGCGCAAGCTTTCTCACGTCATCATACTCCGTCACATCAACGGCATTTTCTACCGTGCAGCTTTCGTGCACCTGGGGGTGAAGCTTTACAAAAAGCACATAGTCCTCACCGAGCTCTTCGGTGAATTTTTTTGTGTCAAAGCGGCGGAGAATTTCAAGATTGGCTTCCTTCGTATCACGGAAGGTAGGAGCATAAAGCACAACTCTCTTCCCCTTGGTCTGCGGATAAAGAGCCTCAAGCTCCGCCCTTGCCTCCTCGCGGTTTTCATCGCTTAAAAGGTAGTCACACCTCGGAGCGCCGAGAGCGAGCACCTGCTCTCTTTTAACGCCGAAGGCACCTGCGTAAATATCCCTTACGCCTTCACCCGAGCAGACAACATAAGTGAGCTTCCTGTTAGCCTCAGCCTCTGCCTTTCGGACGTTTTCAGGCTGACTTATATGAAAGCCGAATTTTTTAAATGCGCCCTCAGCATGCCAGAGCTGGGTGATTACGGCTTCACTTTTAAAATTCAGCCTTCCCATCGGCATAAAGTTATCATTGAGAAAAACATATTTTGACGTTGCAAGAAGCCTTGATTTCACAAGGAAAAAGGACATAAGCCTCAAGGGATTTTTTACCGATAAATCCTCCCTCGTGATAAACACCGCTTCCGCCTCGGGGCGGGTCTGCTTAAGCCCTTCGCACACGCTTCCCAGAGAATCGCAGAAGCCCTCATTGTGCATTGAAAGGAAGCACACACGGTTTTCCTTAAGCTTAAAAAGCCTGACGCTTATATTAAAAAACAACGCGTAAAGAGAATAAAAGAACTCCTTCATCACTTAACAATCCTTTTTGTAAGAAGAAAATCTATACATCTTAAAATGTGCGGGAAGAAAAGGTCAACCACAAAGGCGGGAAGCTTTTTCTTAACCTTGAACATAATGCGGAAATCCCTTAAGTCGAGCCTTCTCGGCTTTTTAAAGGTGACAACCCACTTTGCCCTTGCCGCCTTCCTTGCCTTTTTCATATACTTCTTATCGGGAAGCACACGGACATTGGGCATTTCAACATATTTTTCGGGAATAAGCCCCGCCTCAACCATACTCTCAGGCACAATCACCTCAAACATAGGCGAAATCTGACAGTAAAGGGAGTCGAAAAGCTTAGTCATATCACGCTTTGATTTTCTTATGATAACGGAAACATTGGGATTTTCCGCAATCTGCTTTTTGGTCGAGAAAATATTTTCAAGGTGAAGGTCGGGGTCGGTCATCTGCATAACCTGAAAGCGCTTTTCAGTCATAAGTGACTTAAGGCGGTTGAACTCCTCGGCGCAGTATGCCATACACTCGTCGTCGCCCTTCCAGCAAAGGCGGTAGAACTGTGAAATAAGGATATAGGCGGTTTTATAAATAACCTCCTGAATGTAGTCCTCCTTATCCACATCATCGGGAGCGGTTTCAAGAGCCTTGAGTGCACCGTCATAGATAACCTTAAGTGAGCCGCTGAAGCTTCTTGCAAGGTCTGCATTTACGGTCTGGCTTACGGACAGACCCTCCTCGGCGGAGTGTCTTCTGTAGTTCATGCAGGCGTCCATTGTACCCGCAATCTTAGCCCCCGTATAAACGTAGGACATAAAGAATGCGCCTTCCTCGGAATACTTATAGCCGGGGAAGCGGACTCCGCTTTCAACAAGTCTTTCTCTGTTATAGCACTTATTACCTACAAGGAAGCTCCAGAGAAGAATCTTTGAGAAATTGTCAACGCTTTCCTCTGAAGCGAGTCTGTCGGCGAAGGCGTTATGCTTGCTGACAATGTCCTTGCCGAAGTTCATAAGTCTGCCGAGAACAAGGTCTGCGCCTGTTCTCTTTGCAGTTTCGTAAAAGGCCTCAAGTGAGCCCTCGGTATAAGTGTCATCAGCATCAAGGAAGACAACGTATTCTCCCGTTGCTCTTTCAAGGCCGTAGTTTCTTGCCTTGGAAACGCCTCCGTTTTCTTTTATATATGATTTGAAAATACTGTATTTTGCACAGTACTCATCAATAATAGCCTGAGTGCCGTCGGTTGAGCCGTCATTTACAATAACAACCTCAATGTCCTTAAGGGTCTGATTAACAAGACAGTCAAGGGTTTCGGCAATGAACTGCTCGGAATTATATGCAGGTATGATAACTGATACCTTTGCCATTTATTTCCTCTCCTTTAAAATTTAATTCCCCATTTAAGGAAGTATTTGATAATCGACATAATGTGAATCGCAAGCAGCTTTTTGTTTTTCTTGCTCTCTCTTTCCCAGAGGTGAACCACCGTAACACCGGGATAAAAAACCGCCTTGCACTTTTCGCTTACTCTTCGTGCGATGTCGCAATCCTCAAGGTACATAAAAAATCTTTCGTCAAAGCCACCGAGCTCAACAAATACGCTTGTACGGAAGAACATAAAGCATCCCGTAGCGTTGGTGATTTCAAAGCTCTCGCCCTCGGGCATATCGAGCATACAGTACTCGGTCATAAGCTTATTGGGCTCGTCGCCCTTGTGGAACCAATGGTTACCGAGGTAGCGCACGGTCGGGTTACGCTTTGCAAGCATCTGCAGTCTGCCGTCCTCAAAGCGTATCTGCGGTGAAACGAGACCTATTTCCTTGTCACCCTCTGCAAAGCGGACAAGGTCGGTTATTGCATCGTCGGTGAGAAGTATATCGGGGTTAATAACAACGTGGTAATCCGAGTCAAGGAAGGGTATAACCTTATTGTGACCCGCGCCGAAGCCCGCGTTTGTTTCGCTCGCAATAACCCTCACCTCGGGATATTTTTCTCTGAGATACTCAGCCGTACCGTCCTCGGAAGCGTTATCCACAACATAAAGGGTGAAATCCACGCCCTTTGTTTTTTCTAAGAGAGACTCGATTGTGGCATCAACCTTGCCCTTCGCGTTATAGGTTACAATACAGCCGCTGACTTTAATCTTTTCCATACTGACTCCTTACTTCTTAAAGAGAACTCTTCTGTAAAGCCTTGTGATAAGGTATCTTCTCCAATCCATCTTCTGTGAAAAAGAGGTGGTAGAGGTACCTGTTACGTTATTTCCGTGCATTCTGTGATAGATGAGGGGCTGATCTATAAACTCAACCTTGCCGTAAATTTCGCAGATAATTCCTATCCACTGGTCGTGCATAGGGATATTCTTCGGGATAGGCATAATATGCTTGAGCATTTTTCTGTCAAACGCCATACAGCAGCCCATATATGAGTTTTTGATGATATTCTGCACTACGCCCTTACGGCTTCCCCTTTGCTCAAAGAAGGAATAGCCCGTAATCTTAAGCCTTTTATCTGTAACATAAGCGTTGTGAAGCACAAGGTCGGCTCCGCCGCGGAATGCCTCCATAACAAGCTTCACCTTATCGGGAAGCCACACATCGTCCTGGTCGCAAAGGAAAATTTTGTCGCCCTTGCAATGCCTTATAGCGTTGATGAAATTTGCAACAACGCCCTTACCCGCGCCCTCAACATAAACAATACGCTTGTCATTTTCCATCATTTTACGGACAATCTTTTCCGTTATTCCTCCCGGTCTGTCGTCGGAAACGATAATTTCATCTCCGGGTGCAAGCTGGGGGAGGATGGATTTAATCTGCTCGTATATATATTTTTCGCCCTTATAGGCGGCAAGTGCAACTGAAATCATATTTTCACCACCGAAAATGTCTATATTCGATTTATTATAACATTACATAAGAATTTTTACAATAGATAGTCACTAACTTAAGGCAAAATATTGTTGCTGACGGACACGGTACAAATGACACTTGACAGTAAAACAGACGGAGAATATAATTGAAGTGTAAATATAGGTTGACGGTGTTGGGTTGGGCTTG
>JAZOVO010000080.1:0-7779 GCA_045658745.1 Acutalibacteraceae bacterium
AAAATCCGCAATCGTCTAATTTTCTCGTGTTATTTCAACTACCGTGTACCCGACATTCGCAATCCGCTCCGTGGGTTGTTTTAGTGTTATCCGTCCTCCAAGGTTGTACGGACGGACGTGGGTTACAGTAGGGACACGGCGTGCCGTGTCCGCTTGCCTCTCCCTATGGGAGAGGTGGCACCCGCAGGGTGGCGGAGAGGGCTTACAATTCGGAGCAAAGCGACCAATAATTTTGCATTTTGCATTTTGCATTTTGCATTTCAACCGCCGCAGGCGTTCTCTGACTACTGGCTACTGACTACTGACTACTCTACAACTCGGCCCTTAATCATATCCCCCTCATACAATAATATTGAGGAGTGATAAAAATGGTACTGCACCTTGACAGACGAATGCTTGCGGGATTTCTGTCCCTTATTCTTGCCCTTTGTGCCGTGGCGATGTCCTTTTACACCAATGTCAGCGCCGAGGAGAGCGGTCAGTCGCAGAGCACGGCGGAAAAGTCCTACATAAAATGGGCGGAAATGAACGTGAGCCTTTCCGCCCTTGAGGACACAATGAAGCTTGATATCGACACCTACGGTAAGCTTTACCATATAAGCTGGATTGATTCCCTTTCGTATTTAGCCTGCAAAAACGGAAATAACTGGTCGGGCTACAAAAGGGCTCAGCTTGATAAAATGGTTGAGGAGTTAGGGGAGTCTTACACCGTCGACGACCTGATGGCGGATAACAAATACTATACATATTATAAGGAAAGCTTTTCGGCTATGCTCTCGGGCTTACTCGGCGTCTACGAAAAGGAAGCTCCCGACGGTAACGGCGGAAAAAAGCTTGTAAGCGGCTACGGGCTTATCGCCTACAGTCCCATCGCCGAGGGCTTTTCCTATTCTCATTACGATGACTTCGGCGCGTCGCGAAGCTACGGCTACAGAAGAAGCCACCTCGGAAACGACCTTATGGGCTATGTCGGTACGCCGATAGTCTCCGTTGAGGCGGGCACCGTTGAGGCGATGGGGTGGAATCAGTACGGCGGCTGGCGTCTCGGGATAAGAAGCCTTGACGGTAAGCGCTCCTATTATTATGCACATCTCAGAAAGGACAGACCCTACGCCGAGGGTATTGAGGTTGGAAGCAGGGTAAAGCCCGGTCAGGTGATAGGCTACCTCGGAATGACGGGCTACAGTACAAGGGAAAATGTCAACGGAATGAATGTGCCTCATCTGCATTTCGGGCTTCAGCTTATCTTCGACGAAAGCCAGAAGGAGGGCACAAATCAGATATGGCTGGACGTGTATAACCTTGTACGTCTGCTTTCGAAAAATAAGGCTACTGTGGTTAAGGATGAAAAAACAGGGGAGTATATAAGAAAGTATGATATCACGCTTAAATCTATTGACTTTTAAGGGGTTATCGTATTATAATTACACTTGTATACTTGGGTAAATGTGTATAAAAACTTATCATCTTAAAGAGTGATATTATGCAAGATAATAAAATGCTTACAGAAAGTGAAAACAGCGGCTATTCCGAAAGGGTGCTTTCCTTTGCTCTTGACCTCGGAAAAAGCATGGTGCAGTGCGGCGCGGAAATCAACCGCGTTGAGGAAACGGTAAGGCGTGTATGCTTTGCCTACGGAATGAAAAGCACCCACGTTTTTTCAATTATTTCAATGATTTACGCAACGGTTATTGAAAAAAACGGAAAAACCCACACCCAGATGAGGCGCATCTATTCCTACGCCGCTAACTTTGACCGCCTTGAGCAGCTTAACTCTCTTTCGAGAAAAATCTGCCGTGAGGTGCCCGATATAGATACGGCGGCAGAGGAGCTGCGTAAGCTCTTCGTTGTGAAAAATCCCTTCCGTCCTACCGTCTGCCTCGGCTATATTATCGCCGCAATGGGCTTTACGGTTTTCTTCGGCGGAACAATGTGGGATGCCGTAGCCTCGGCTCCTATTGCTCTTGTGATTTACCTTATGAGCGCCTATATAAAATCAACGGGCGTAAACCGACTTTTTTATACGGCTCTTTCGTCCTTCGTTGCGGGCTTTCTTGCCCTCACCTTTGTCCACTACGGCTTCGGTGAAAACGCAAATATGATTATGATAGGCGACATAATGCTGATTATTCCCGGTCTGATGCTCGTCAACTCCGTAAGGGAAATGCTCTGCGGTGATATTATGTCGGGTCTTCTCAGACTGCTTGAATCGGTAATCCTTTCAATGGCTATTGCCTGCGGCTTTGCCGTTGCGATTATAATCGGGGAGGGGATTTTCTGATGAATGCAAATGAAATCTTCCGCCTGATTTTTTCGGGCTTTATCGGCACGGTGGGCTTTACCCTGCTTTTCCGCTCAAATAAAAAAAGAGTAATAATCTCGTCTCTCGGCGGAGCAATGGTCTGCGCGGTTTACGTGCTGTCCTGCCACTTCTTTGAAAGCGAGCTTATACAGAATCTTTTTCCCGCTCTTGCGGCAACGGTTTACGCCGAAATTATGGCAAGAGTCACAAAGGCGCCCGCTACTCCCATACTTGCCTGCTCAATTATTCCCCTTGTTCCCGGCGGCAAGCTTTACTACACAACCTACTATTTTGTAATGGGCGAAAATGAGCTTTTCAGAGAAAGCCTCAGCGCTCTTTTAAGCATTGCAGGCGGACTTGCGGTGGGCATTATTCTCGTCTCTGCAGTAGTTTATGAGCTCAACAGACACAAGTTTAAAAACATATTGGATAACGAATAAAGGAGAAACAGAAATGAACAAAGCGGTAGAAAAAATTGTCGGCGTAGGTGCCGCGATTTACGGAAAGTTCAACAGCCTTTCCCAGGCAGAGCAGGCAAGGAGCAAGGCTCCCAAGGTGGTGACCGAGGGTATGCCCGCAATCCTTCGCGATGCTGCGGCTCAGGGTGCGGTTCTGCTTGAAAATAACGGTGTGCTTCCTCTCGGAAAGGGCAGCAGGGTTGCCGTTTTCGGCAGAGTGCAGAAGGATTGGTTCTACACCGGCTACGGCTCAGGCGGTGACGTTAACAAGCCCTATGCCGTAAGCCTTGTTGATGCTCTTCGCGGCTATGATGACCTTAAAATCAACGAGGCGGTTGCAATCACCTACGAAAACTGGATTGAGAAAAATCCCGTTGACCACGGCGTATGGGGACAGTGGCCGAGATTCTATCCCGAAATGCCCCTTACAAAAAGAATTGTCGCTCTTGACAGAAGAGACGAGGATACCGCAGTTGTAGTAATCGGACGTTCAAGCGGTGAGGACAGAGAAAACGCTCTTGAAAAGGGCAGCTATTACATAACCGACGAGGAAATCGATATGCTTTCCATGGTAACTGCCGAATATGAAAAGGTCGTTGTTCTTCTCAATATCGGCTGCATTATGGACCTTACCTGGCTCGAGCAGTTCGGTGACAGTATTTCTGCCGTTCTTCTTGTATGGCAGGGCGGTATGGAGAGCGGTAACGCGGTCTGCGACCTTCTTTCGGGTAAGGTAAACCCCTCGGGTAAGCTTACCGCAACCGTTGCAAGAAGCTATGAGGACTTCCCCTGCTCAAAGGACTTCGGTGCAAAGGACTACAATAATTACACCGAGGATATATATGTAGGCTACCGTTATTTTGAAACCTTCTTAAAGGAGGGCGTGAAGTATCCCTTCGGCTACGGTCTTTCCTACAGTAAGTTTGAAATTGACGGCGCAACCTGCAGTGAAAAGGAGGACGGCGTTGAAATTGTTTTCATCGTTACAAACAAGGGCCCCTATGCGGGCAGATACGTTGTTCAGGCTTACGCCGAAAAGCCCTGCGGTAAGCTCGGTAACCCCGTAAGAGAGCTTGCCGCCTTCAAAAAGACAAGAATGCTCAAAAAGGGCGAGAGCATAAGAGAAACAATTTTTGTTCCCTTTGACAGCTTTAAGAGCTACGACGACAGGGGAGTGACGGGTTACCGCTTTGCCTATGTAATCGAAAAGGGTGAGTACGGTGTTGCCCTCGGTGACAATGTACGCGATGCCGAAACCGTATTTAAAAAGGTTTATGAAGAAACCCTTGTTGTGGAGCAGCTTCAGCAGACCTCAGCACCTCAGAAGGATTTTGAAATCATCACCGCAGTTAAAAATGAAGGTAAGTACGAAATCAAAAAGGAAAAAGCTCCTAAGAGAGAGTACAGCCTTAAAAAGATTATCACCGATAAGCTTCCGAAGGACATCCCCCTTACGGGTGACAGAGGAATAAAGCTTATCGACGTAAAGAACGGTAAGAACACCATGGAGGAGTTTGTTGCCCAGCTTAACGACAAGGAGCTTGAGGCAATTACAAGAGGTGCCTATATTATGGGCAGTCCCTTGGGTGTTCCCGGTAATGCGGGCTGCTTTGCGGGCGTGCTTCCCTCACTTCGCGAAAAGGGTGTTCCCGCCGTAACCACAACCGACGGCCCCTCAGGCATCAGACTTTCCGCCTGCTGTTCACTTATCCCCATCGGCACACTCCTTGCCTGCACCTATGACGAGGAGCTTGTTGAAAGGGTGTACACCGCAGTTTCGGGCGAAATGAAGGACAAGGGCAGCGACGTGCTTCTTGCTCCCGGTATCAATATCCACAGAAGCCCCCTTTGCGGCAGAAACTTTGAATATTATTCCGAGGACCCGCTTCTCTGCGGTAAGATTGCCGCGGCGGCAGTAAGAGGTATTCAGAATAACAACCGCTCGGCTTGTCCGAAGCACTTTGCCTGCAACAGTCAGGAATATAACCGTAACGGCAATGACTCACGCCTTTCCGAAAGAGCACTCAGAGAGATTTACTTAAGAGGCTTTGAAATCTGCGTCAAGGAGGGCAAGCCCCATAATATTATGACCTCCTATAACCTTATCAACGGCGTATGGGGACATTACAACTACGAGCTTTGCACAAGAATCCTCCGCGAGGAATGGGGCTATGAGGGCAACGTTATGACCGACTGGTGGATGAGAAAGAGTAAGAGCCAGGAATTCCCCGCAATGTGTGACCAGGCGTACAGAGTACGTGCTCAGGTTGACCTGCTTATGCCCGGCGGCGGAAGGGTTGCAATTATCAAGAGACCCGACGGCACTCTGCTTAAGACCCTCGGCGAAAATGAGGGCATCACCTACGGCGAAATTCAGCGCAGTGCAATGAATATTCTCCGCTTTGCTATGAACAGCTCGGCGATGGAGAGACTGTAAGGAATGCAAAATGCAGAATGCAAAATGCAAAATTGCAGTCGCGGGAAAACGTTGTTAATGACGCAGGGTTGTTCCCGCAGAATCAGTCGGAATAAAAAAATAAAAGAGTAAATTATAATATGTTTGTGCTTCGGCGGTGTATCGGTTAAGGTTAGTATAAACCCTGTACGGATACAATCGGAGTGAAGAGGCCGGTAATTTTGCATTTTGCATTCTGCATTTTGCATTTTTGTGCGAAGCACAAACAACGGAGACCATATGGAAGGATATAAGCTTTACTGTAAGCCTACATTTGAAAATATCCCCGAGGAAAAGAGAAGGAAAATCCTTGAAATTGCTGTAAGGGAGTTTGCCTACTGTGGCTTTGAAAATGCAAACATCAACGTGATTGCAAAAAAGGCCGAGGTCAGCGTCGGCTCACTTTATAAGTATTTCGATACGAAGACCGACCTTTTTCTCACAAGCGTCAATTACGGTATTGACAACCTCAAAACAATCATTGATGCCGTCACAACCTCCGACGAGGACGTGATGAAAAGGCTCGAGAAGATTGTGCGCATTGCAATTGAGTTTTCAAGGCTCAACTCGGTTCTCATCAAGCTGTACAATGAGGTGACAAGCGAGAGCAACGCGGAGCTTGCGGGGCAGATAGCCTCCGATATGGAGACGGTTACTGCGGCGGCTTACAGAAAGGTTATCATCGACGGTCAGGTTGCGGGTGAAATCCGCACGGACATCGACCCGGGAATGGCGGCGTTCCTTGTGGACAGTCTGCTTATGAACATACAGTTCTCCTACGCCTGCGACTACTACAAAAAAAGGTATGAGATTTATGCCGGCAGAGACATTTTCAAAAAGGATGAATTTGCCGTGCAGAATATATTACGCTTTGTAAAAGCGGCACTTAAAATGAATTAAAAAACAGATAAAAAGTTGAAAGGAAGAAAACATTATGAAGTACGCACTTGCCTATGACATCGGCACAACAGGAGTCAAGACCTGTCTTTTTGAGGTAGATGAATCAATCAAGCTCGTGGCAGACGCCATTGAGGGCTATGAGCTTTACATTTACCCCGACGGCGGCGCAGAGCAGGACCCCAATGAATGGTGGGCTGCAATGTGCAAAACCACAAAGGAGCTTTTTTCAAAGTGTGACGTAAAGCCCGAGCAGATTGACGGTATATCCTTCTGCTCACAGGCTCAGGGGCTTGTCCTTGTAAACAAGGAGGGTCTCCCCGTACGCCGCGCAATGAGCTATATGGACCAGAGAGCAAGAAAGGAGCGCAAGGAGCTTATGGCTCACGGCATTCAGATTGCGGGCGCTTCAATCCCCAAGCTTCTCGTTTCCCTTGCAAAGACAGGTGCGGTTGCCGCTTCCGTAAAGGACCCCGTTTTCAAATATAACTGGGTTAAGAACAACGAGCCCGACAATTTTGAAAAGGTACATAAGTGGCTCGACGTAAAGGAAGCTCTCATTGCAAGAATGACAGGTCAGTTCATTATGACCGAGGACTCCGCCTTCGGTACACTTCTTTACGATATCCACAAGAAGTGCTGGAGCCAGGAGGTATGCAAGATTCTTCACGTTGATATGCGCCACCTTGCAAAGATTATCAAGTCAACCGACATTGCAGGTATGCTTACAGATAAGGCAGCCGAGGAGCTCGGCCTTAAGGCGGGCACTCCCGTTTTCGGCGGCGGTATGGATGCTTCACTTATCGGTGTAGGTGCAGGTGCGGTTAAAAAGCACTTCACCCACGTTTATATGGGTACATCAGGCTGGGTTTCAACCGTTGTTGACAAGAGCATCGTTGACGCCTCGGCTATGATTGCCGCAGTTGTCGGCGCACGTCCCGGCTACTATAACTACTTTGCAGAGCTTGAAACTGCAGGTAAGTGCCTTGAATGGGTAAAGAATCACCTCGCCCTTGACGAAATCGGTATCTATCTTAAGAAGACAGATGTTGCCGAGGATATGGAAAGCGAATACACAAACCTTTATCAGTATCTTTCATCAGTTATCGAGAAGGTGCCTGCAGGCTCAAACGGTGTTATCTTCACTCCCTGGCTTCACGGTAACCGCTGTCCCTTTGAGGACCCCAACGCAAGAGGTATGTTCTACAATCTCAGCATTGAAAGCGGCAAGAGCGAAATGATCAGAGCTGTTATTGAGGGCGTTTGTATGCATATGCGCTGGATGCTTGAGACCCACGAGAAGAAGACAAGGACATCAGACGTTGTACGCTTTGTAGGCGGCGGCGCACTCAACGATTCCACAAGCCAGATTCTTGCTGACTGCATCGGCAGACCCGTTGAGGTTGTTCCCAGTCCTCAGAACGTAGGTGCAGTAGGTGCTGCAGTTGTTGTTGCGGTAGGTCTCGGTGTTATTGAGGATATCGAGCAGGCTGATATGCTTATTGATGCTGAAAAGGTATTCAAGCCCAACGCAGCCAACAAGCCCGTATACGACAAGATGTTTGCGGCATACAAGGAGCTTTATGCGGCAAATAAGAAGATTTTCAAGATGCTCAACGGTTAAAAAGTAAAGTTCTTTTGGTTACTTTTCTTACAAGAAAAGTAAC
>JAZOVO010000081.1:0-5842 GCA_045658745.1 Acutalibacteraceae bacterium
TGTTCCTGCACAGATACATATGCAAAAATATAATATCAGGTCCATACAATCTCCTTTCAAGCAGATTAATTTTTTTAGAATCAAATGAGAAGCATTTTAATAATCATAAAAAGAGCAACAAAAAAAGTTATAACAAACAGAATGATATACGGCTTAAAAGAGGAATTTTTTTCTTTCATAAGCAGTGTTATCATGATGGGACAAGAAATAAGCACTAAAATAGAAGTAAGTAATATTACTGTCTTCATATAATCACACTCTTTCCGGAAAATATTTACATAATAATTATAACATACCGGAATAAGCTAGTCAATGTTTTGGTTAACAAATCAAGGTGGAGCCTTGGATAAAAAAATCCTGTTCTTGCGAACAGGATTTTTTGGCGGAAACGGTGGGATTCGAACCCACGAGCCCGTGAAGGCTAACGCATTTCGAGTGCGCCCCGTTATGACCACTTCGATACGTTTCCGTATTTGATTTTTCTGCAAGTGACATTCTACCAAAACTTGTTCAGTTTGTCAAGAAAAATCCGCCCAAAGGTTTGACATATTTAAAAACTTGTATTATTATATAAGGTAATCTGTAATAATATAGTTACATTGTAATTCAAATAAAAGAAAGGCGTGTTTTAAATGGGCTCATGTTCAGGTAACTGTTCCTCCTGCTCCTCATCAGAGGGCTGCAAGGATAAGGATATGCATCTCAAGCAGAACGAATACAGTGATATCAAAAAGATTTATGCCGTGGTAAGCGGTAAGGGTGGCGTCGGTAAATCAAGCGTTACCGCAATGCTTGCAACTGCAACTCAGTCAATGGGTAAGCAGGTTGCAGTTCTCGACGCTGACGTAACGGGTCCCTCAATTCCCAAAATGTTCGGCATCAAGGGCAGAGCCGAGGCTGATGCTTCGGGTCTTCTTCCCAAGGAGTCAAGCACCGGCATCCGTGTGATGAGCGTTAATCTTCTTCTCCCCGACGAGGCTTCACCCGTAGTGTGGAGAGGTCCCGTTATAAGCGGTGTTATTCAGCAGTTCTTCACCGATGTTGCATGGGGCGATGTTGATTATATGTTTGTCGATATGCCTCCCGGAACAGGTGATGTTCCCCTCACTGTTTTCCAGCAGCTCAAGGTTGACGGCATCATTGTTGTTGCAACTCCTCAGGACCTTGTAGGTCTTATTGTAAAAAAGGCAATCAATATGGCAAATATGATGAATATTCCCATTGTGGGTCTTGTTGAAAATATGAGCTACTTTGAGTGTCCCGACTGCGGAAAGAAGCACAGCATCTTCGGTGAAAGCAGAATTGACGAAATTGCGGCAGAGTATAATCTCCCCGTGCTTGCAAAGCTTCCTATCGACACAAGAACTCCCGCTCTTGCAGATAAGGGCGCAATTGAGCTTTGCGATACAGATGCTTTTGTTGAGATTGCGAAGAAGCTTTAATTAAAATATAGTTAACACAATGGTTAACTTTTTCAAAAATCGGCGTTGCATTTAACATAAGTTTAACAGCTTCTGCTTGATTTTAAAAGAGTTTTATTGTAATCTAAATATATAATCCTTATATGGGAGGTAACATAATAAATGAAGGATATAATTAAAAAAGTCATAATCGGCGTGCTTTGTCTGGCGGTTATTTTCGGCGTTGCATACAAATTTGTGTTCAGTGATCCCGAGCCCTCAACCGATCCCTACGGTACAACCAACGGTGTGATTGATGGTTACGGTCAGCCTGTGACCGACACTAACGGTGTGACTCTCAATGCAGGTAACAACGTTGACCCCTATGCCACAACTAACGGCGGTCAGGTTGTAAACGGTACTACCGCTCCCGCTCAGCAGACAACCCCCGCTCAGCAGACAACAAACGGCGGAAGCTATACTCCGAATGCAAATCAGCAGCAGGGTGGCAACACCTATAATCCCACTCAGGCTCCTGCGCAGAATCAGGGCGGCTATGTTGATTCCTCAACACCCTCGGGAAACAGAATTGACAAGTATCAGAACATTTTCAAGAGCGGTCGCTTTATGATGAAAATCAACGACCCCGACCTCGGCCCGGTAACAATGGCTATGGCGGGCAATAAGATGTTTATGGATACGTCAATGGAGGGCCTCAGCCTCAAGATGATCTATGACGGCGACAAGAAGGACGAGAAGAACCCCAATATGGGTACATGGTACATCGTTATTGACAGTATTAAAAAGTATTCACCCCTTCCCGCTGATATGATCGGCGAAATGAATATGGATGACATTACAAGTGATATTGCCAACGGTAACGACAATACAATTTATACAACCTCAGTTGAGGATGTTAACGGTGAGCTGCTTGACGTAGAAAGCTGCGTTGATTCAAACGGCAACACAACAAAGTATTATTTCAGAGGCGATGAGCTTGTAAGAAGCGACTCAATCAGCCCCGACGGCTCAATTTCAACAACTGAGTTCCAGCTTGTTACCGGTGATGTTCCCGACAGTGTTTTCCAGATTCCCTCTGATTATGCAAAGTGGAATATTTCATGGCTTATCAATATGCTTGGATAAAATGCAAAAAGCGTTGGCAGATGCCGGCGCTTTTTTTAAATGTGAAATGCAGAACAAAGGCTCTGCTGCGCAGGCGGAATTCTCCTGATGTTCAAAAAAACCAAGAGCGGACACTCTTGGTTTTCTTTATTATTTATATTCCTTACCTGTAAGGTATCTCCAGGCGGCAATATACTTTGTGGGGGAGCGGGGGATTTTGCTTCCGATGTCAAGGAAAATCTTATCGTCAACAACGAGGATTGTGTCCTTGCCTGCAAGTGAAAGCTGCTTGATTTTTGCCATTTCCATAGTGATGGCATCCTTACCTTCGCCAAGGTCAATGACTAATTTTTCGGGATAGAGGCTGATGGTTGCATCCTCTGAAAGGATTTCCTCGTTTTCGTCCTCAACCTTCTTTACAATCTGACCGCCCTCGGAGAAGATGACGGTGCCCTTTTCGGCTGAAAGAAGCTTTTCCTTCCAGATGTCTCTCTGCCAGAGATCCCAGTCAAGCACGTTATCGTGAGTGAGACCCTCGCCGCAATCGTGGAAGAAGCCGTCATTTTTCATTTCTACTCTGTAGCCGCAGTCGCAGAAAAGGAGGTTACCCTTGCTGTGGAGTGTTCCGACCTTGCCGCACTTCGGACAGATGTAAAGGATTCTTTCAACACATTCTGCAAGGTTTTCGCCTTCGTAGTCATGCTTTTCCTTTCTCTGCTCCTCATAAGCGTTGACATAGGTGTCTCTGCGGATGATTTCGTTGATTTCGTCAACGGAAAGCTTGCTTATTTCTTCGGTCGAATACTCATTTACAAAGTGACCGATGATGGGTCCGCTTCTCTTTTCGTTTGCCCAACGCGGCTTTCTTAAGTAGCCGCCTACAAACCTGTATGTAATAAGGGCAACGCCTGAATCCTTTACAAGCTTGCCTGTGTTGGATGAAATGAAGCCGGTCTGTCCGTTGATGCTCATTGCTCCCTCAGCGTGAAGACCTACGGGGATGCCTGCCTGAACGTTGCGGATGATTTCCTTTGTGAGCTCTGATGAGGGGCGGTCTCTGTGCTTGATGATTACGCCGCCTATATACTTGAACACCCAACCGAGCTTCATTCTTGTGGTGTGGTCGCTTGCAACGTAGCGGATATATCTGCCGAGGGCAACCATCTCAAAGCCGGGGTCCATTGCGTCGGTGTGGTTTGAAATGAGGATAAAGCTTTTTGCCTTGGGCTTGTAATATTCAATGTGAACGTTGTTTTCCTTGATTACCTTGTTTTTGAGGATTGCGAAAATTGCTTTTGTGGTGAAGGCATTGAAGTGGTAGCCTCTCCTTGTGCGGAGCTTTTCTATTGCTGTCATTTTGCCTCAGCCTCCTTTTCTGCCTCTTCCTCAAGGAGACGGTAAGCGACCTTACCTACGAGGGTCTTGGGAAGCTCATCCTTGAAAATGATTTCCTTGGGTCTTTCGAAAACGTCAAGGTATTCCTTACAGTATTCGAGAATCTTCTTCTTTGTTTCGTCAGAAGCCTCTTCGCCGTTCTTGAGCACGATGTAGGCTCTGATTTTCTGCATTTTGTAGCTGTCCTTTACGCCGATTACACAACTGTAATCAACAGCAGGGTGCTTATCGAGAATGTTTTCAAGGTGAGTGGGATAAACGTTGTAGCCGCTTGTAACGATAAGGCGCTTGATTCTCTGCTTGAAGTAGATGAAGCCTTCCTTGTCCATATAGCCCATATCACCCGAGAACATCCATACTGTGCCGTTTTCGTCGGAGCGGAGTGTCTTTGCGTTTTCTTCGGGAGCGTCGATGTAGCCGAGCATGAGGGTGGGGCCTGAGATGATGATTTCACCAAGCTCTCCGCGCTTTACCTCGTTGAAGGTGCCGGGCTCAACAACTCTGTATTCCATATCGCGAAGGGGAAGACCGATGCTGCCTTCCTTTGCTCTGTCAACGGGAGTTACGCAGGAAGCGGTAACACATTCGGTAAGACCGT
The DNA here is from genome assembly GCA_045658745.1 of Acutalibacteraceae bacterium. GTDB lineage: Bacteria > Bacillota > Clostridia > Oscillospirales > Acutalibacteraceae > UBA6857. The sequence goes on from JAZOVO010000081.1 coordinate 4,519, forward strand.
AGCCTTCACGGATCTGTACGGAGGCATTGTGCTCCTTGAAGAACTTGTCGGCTCTCTTTTTAAGCTCGGGGCTCAAGGAGTCGCCGCCGCTGAATACACCGATGAGGAAGGAAAGATCCTTGCCGTCAAAAAGGTCAACCTTGAGAAGTGCCTCATAAAGGGTGGGAACACCTGCGATGAAGTTGGGCTTGTTTTTGATAACAGCCTTTGCATAGGTTTCCTTTGTGAACTGGGGGATAAGGATACACATTGCGCCGCTCTGAAGCACGGTGTGAATGCCGATTCCGAGACCGAAGCCGTGGAAAATAGGCATAACTGAAAGGAACTTACAGCCGTAGTCAAGCTTACAGCCTGCAATTTCGGAAATCTGTACACCGAGAGCGTTGAAGTTGAAGTCGGAGAGAAGGATGCCCTTGGGAGTACCGCTTGTACCGCCTGAGTAAAGGATTGCAGCACCCTTGTTCTTGTCAAACTTAACCTCGGGAAGCTTTACGCCGTCGCCGGTTTTAACAAACTCTGACCATACAAGGTCCTTTTTCTTATCGGTGGGAAACTTGTTGTTTTCCTTGTTCTTGAGGTATTTATATGCGATAGCCTTGACAAGGGGAAGCTCGTCCTGAATTCTTGCAACAAGGATATCAGCGTTGGTTTCGCTTTCCTTTACTGCTTCCTTAACCTTTTCGTAGAACTGGTCAAGGGTAAGAATCATCTTGCTGCCTGAATAGTCAAGGTAGAAGGTGATGTTCTTCTTGGAAGAAAGGGGATGCACCATATTTGCAACTGCGCCGATACGGTTAAGTGCGTAAAGACAGATAACACCCTGAGGAGTGTTGGGCATACAGATTGTAACCTTGTCGCCCTCTTTGATGCCGTAGTTAAGGAATGCGCCTGCGGCCTGCTCAATCTTTTTTACGAACTCTGAAAATGTTGTGATCTTGCCCATAAAGTCAAGGGCGGGAGCGTTGGGAACTCTTTTTGCACTTTCAGCGATAACGCCGAACATTGTGGTTTCCGGATAGGGCTTGCCCTTTACCGGGGTCATATCTATTTCAGGTAATTTCATTTTATATTACTCCGTATTTTAAAATTTATATTATATGTAAACAGTTGAACTGCTATGATTTAAAAGAGTTGTAATTATTTCTCTCTAAAAATGTTTTCTTTGAATTTTCTGTGTTTTCTGCAGGTTAACAGGGCTTATAAGCGACACTACCTTTCGTTTGTTATTTATGTAAAAAGGATAAAAACATAATACTCCATTTTACATATAGAGAAGATTTTAACATTTTAAGTTTACAATGTCAAGATTTTTGCATCACAAACT
>JAZOVO010000082.1:0-9126 GCA_045658745.1 Acutalibacteraceae bacterium
ATGTGACGATAAAAAAATATATTTTTCCCCTGTTTCAAGCACAACGCTTCATAAGCGTACAGAGGAAAGCTTCAAATAAGTAAAATAAGTTCTATATAAAGAGAAACGGAGGTATTAGCCATGGATGAAATCAAGGCTAACGCTGAAAATCAGGAAGTAATGGTAACAGAAGAAGTAAATGAAGAGGTTATCGAAACAATGGATACCGTTGTTACCGAGGAATACAACGCTGACGCCATTCAGGTTCTTGAAGGACTTGAGGCTGTAAGAAAGCGTCCCGGTATGTATATCGGTTCAACAGGTCCGAGAGGTCTTCATCACCTTGTTTACGAAATCGTCGATAACTCAATTGACGAGGCTCTTGCAGGCTACTGTACTCACATTGAGGTTGAAATTCTCCCCGGTGATGTAATTACCGTAAGAGATAACGGCCGCGGTATTCCCGTAGGTATCAACGAGCAGCAGGGACTTCCCGCAGTTACCGTTGTTCTTACCGTGCTTCATGCCGGCGGTAAGTTCGGCGGCAGCGGTTATAAGGTTTCCGGCGGTCTTCACGGTGTTGGTTCCTCCGTTGTTAATGCCCTTTCAGAATGGATGGAGGTTGAGGTTTCACAGAACGGTCATATCCATCATCAGCGCTTTGAAAGAGGTAATATAAAAACTGACCTTACCGTTATCGGCGACACAACAGAAACAGGTACATTTATCCGCTTCAAGCCTGATGCTCTTATCTTCCAGGAAACAACAGTTTACGATTACGAGGTGCTTAAGAATCATCTTCGTGAGTCTGCCTTCCTTAATGCAGGTCTTTCAATCACTCTTACCGATAAGCGTGACGAGGATAATATTATTGAGGATGTATTCTGCTATCAGGGCGGTCTCGGCTCCTTTGTTGAGCATATCGGCGAAAGCTACGGTCTTACTCCCGTTCATGAAAAGGTTATTCATTTCTCGGCAGTTGACGGCGACAGAAGTGCTGAAATTGCTCTTATGTATAACGATGGCTATAAGGAGAGAATTTTCTCCTACGCAAATAACGTTAACACAGTTGACGGCGGTACACATGAAACAGGCTTTAAGACTGCTCTTACAAAGGTGTTCAACGAATACGGTAAAAAGTACGGCTATATAAAGGATGCCGATACAAAGCTTACGGGTGAGGACTGCCGTGAAGGTCTTGTTGCAGTTATTGCCGTAAAGCTTACCGAGGCTCAGTTTGAAGGACAGACAAAGGGTAAGCTCGGTAACACAGAAATTACAAAGCTTGTATCAAATACCGTTTATACAAAGCTTTCAGATTATTTTGAAGAAAATCCTGCCGTTGCAAAGGCAATTGTTTCAAAGTCACTTGACGCTTCAAGAGCAAGAGAAGCAGCAAGACGCGCAAGAGAAGCCGCAAGAAGAAAGTCACCCCTTGAAAGTAACTCTCTTCCCGGTAAGCTTGCCGACTGTACGGAAAAGGATCCTACCAAAACAGAAATTTACATCGTAGAGGGTGACTCTGCGGGTGGTTCAGCAAAGGAAGGCCGCGACAGAACAATTCAGGCTATCCTTCCTCTCTGGGGTAAAATGCTCAACGTTGAAAAGTCGAGACCTGATAAGGTTATTTCCAACGAAAAGCTTCTTCCCGTTGTTACTGCTCTTGGTGCAGGCTTCAATGAGGATTTTGATGTAGAAAAGCTCCGTTACCACAAGGTAGTTATTATGGCCGATGCCGACGTCGACGGTGCTCACATCAGAACACTTCTGCTTACATTCTTCTTCAGATATATGCGTCCCCTTATTGATGGCGGCTTTGTTTACATTGCACAGCCTCCTCTTTACAAATTAAGTAAGGGTAAAAAGCACGAGTACGCTTACTCCGACGAGGAAAGAGACGAAAAGCTCAAGGAAATGCCCGGTGCAGATATTCAGCGCTACAAGGGTCTTGGTGAAATGGACCCCGAGCAGCTCTGGGAGACAACAATGAATCCCGAAAACAGAATTATGCTCCGTGTTACCCTTGAGGATGCAATTGCTGCTGACGAAACCTTCTCAATTCTTATGGGTGACAAGGTTGAGCCCCGCCGCGACTTCATTGAAAAGAACGCAAAGTACGTTCAGAATCTTGACGTTTAATATTAAAAGGATTTGTTTATATGATACCCTACGGAATTATAATTAAACAAAACAGAATAATAATGCAGCATTCTCTTGTAATATGGCAGAAAAAGTTCGGTCTCTTAAAGCCTTCAAAATTTATAGCAACGGCAGTTCCGCTTATCTGTCTTTTTACGGTTATGTTTTCCGCTGTAAGCTATTTTACCTCAACAGGTATTACCCCCGCAATTTTTGCAGTTGAGCTTTTTATAAACGTTGCACTTATAGCCTCGTTTATGTTTCTTAATGCGGTCAAAACCGTAAGGGAATACGGCGCAACAATTAAAGAAGAAAAGCTGCAGCTTGTTTTAAAAGAGGATGTGCTTGAAATAACAACGGAATTTTCAAAGGAAATTGTACCCTATGAGGATATTGCTCTTTGCTTTGAAAAGGATTTTGTTGTGACGCTTATGTGTGACGAAAAAAGCTTTCCCGTTGCAATTTCAAAAATGCATTTTGAAAAGGGAGACTACAACGTTTTTGTTTCACTTCTTAAAAGTAAGCTTCCCGGAAAATATGAAAAGAGAGGGGAGAACTGAGAATGAAATATTTTTCCCTCAATTTTAAAATTGAAAAAGCCGATTACCAAAGCTATTATAAGGATTTTGGCAGGGCAATGCTTTTAAATCAGCTTAAGCGTTCACTTATTATGGTGATTTTATCGCTGGGACTTGCCGCCTTTATAATTACGGGTGACACCGCCTGCTATGCAGTAACGCTTCTGTTTGCCTTTATTGTTTCCTGCATTATGCCTCTTGTGTTTTCAAAAAAAATTGCTCTTTCAATGCTTGATTCAAGAAACAGCAGAAAAGTAAATATTTACGATTTTTATTCCGACCACATTGAAATTAACATTCCCGCAGACGAAGGAAGCAAGGCATCAACGGAAAAGCACCTTAAAATGAACGGCTTTACAGCTGTTACCGAAAGCAAAACAAACTTCTACTTTTCATATATGAATGAAAAAATGCTAATTATTCCGAAGAGAGTTCTTGATAATGAAAAGTATCAGATGATAAAAAATCTTATAGAAAACTATTTTTCTAATGTGTATATGACAGTATAAATTAACATCAGAAATAAGATGGTGATAATATGGAAAATTTAAGCTATGAAAATCAGATCATAATTGACGTTGACCTTAACAGAGAAATGAGAAAGTCATTCCTTGACTACTCAATGTCAGTTATTACCGCCCGTGCGCTTCCCGATGTAAGGGACGGACTTAAGCCCGTTCATCGCCGTATCCTTTACACAATGCACGAAAACGGACTTTATCCCGAAAAGGCATACCGTAAGTGCGCCGATACCGTAGGCTCAGTGCTCGGTTCATACCATCCCCACGGTGACGCATCGGTTTACGATGCAATGGTAAGACTTGCACAGAAGTTCTCAACAAGATATATCCTTGTTGACGGTCACGGTAACTTCGGTTCAATTGACGGTGACCCCCCTGCTGCTTACCGTTATACAGAAAGTAAGATGAGCAAAATCTCAATGGAGATGCTCACAGATATCGACAAGGATACAGTTGACTTTGCTCCCAACTATGACGACCGTCTTAAGGAGCCGACTGTTCTTCCCTCACGCTTCCCAAACCTTCTTGTAAACGGCTCAACGGGTATTGCCGTAGGTATGGCTACAAATATTCCGCCTCACAACCTCGGTGAGGTTATTGACGGTATGTGCTATTACATCGACAACCCGGAGGCAGAGCTTGACGAGCTTATGCAGTTCATCAAGGGTCCCGACTTCCCCACGGCAGGTATTGTTATGGGCAGGGCAGGCATCAGAGCTGCTTATGCAACGGGTCGCGGTAAGATTGTTGTAAGAGCAAGAACGGAAATTGTCGAAGGTAAAAACGGACGCTTCCAGATTGTTGTTACCGAGCTTCCCTATCAGGTCAATAAGCGCCGTCTTATTGAGGCAATGGCTGACCTTGTAAAGGACAAGAAGATTGAGGGCATTGCAGACATCAACGACTATTCAAGCCGTGAGGGTATGCGCCTTGTTGTTGACCTTAAGAGAGACGCTAATCCCCAGGTTGTTTTAAATCAGCTTTTCTCATATACACAGCTTCAGATTTCCTACGGTATTATTCTGCTCGCCCTTGTTGACGGCGTGCCCAGAATACTTACCCTTAAGCAGATTCTTGACCATTACATTAACTTCCAGAAGGAGGTTATTGTAAGAAGAACACGCTTTGACCTTAAGAAGGCTCAGGAAAGAGCACATATTTTAGAGGGTCTCAAAATAGCCCTTGACTTCATTGATGAGGTTATTGCTATTCTCCGCGCATCAAAGGATCAGGCAACAGGTAAGCAGAAGCTTATCGAGCGCTTCGGACTTTCAGAGGCTCAGGCAGATGCTATCGTTAAGATGCGTCTCGGTCAGTTAACAGGTCTTGAAAGAGAAAAGATTGAGGAAGAATTAAAGGTACTCAAGGAAAAGATTGCAGAATTTATGGATATCCTTGCAAATGAGTACAGAGTTCTCGAGCTTGTAAAAACAGAGGCTCAGGCTCTCTGCGATAAGTTCAGGGATGAAAGAAGAACAGAAATTGCCGCAATCACCGGTGAGGTTGATATTGAAGACCTTATTCCCGAGGAGGAGTGTGTTTATACTCTTACCACTATGGGCTATATCAAGCGTCAGCCCGTTGAAACCTATACCCTTCAGAGAAGAGGCGGTAAGGGCATCAAGGGTATGACAAGAAGAGAAGAGGACGTTGCCGAAACAATGTTCACCTGCTCAAGCCACGATTATATTATGTTCTTTACCACAAAGGGCAAGGTATATCGTCTTAAGGGCTATGAAATTCCCGAAGGCAGCAGACAGAGCAAGGGTATGAATGTTGTTAACCTTCTTCCCCTTGAGGGCGACGAAAAGATAAGCTCAATGATCAGAGTTCCCGACTTCGGCGGCGAAGAGATCAAGTATCTTTGCATGGTTACAAGAAAGGGTATTATAAAGAGAACTGACCTTGAGCAGTATAAGAATCTCCGTAAGAGCGGCATTATTGCCATTAACCTTGATGAGGGCGACGAGCTTTCATGGGTATGGCTTACTGACGGTAACGATGATATTATCGTTGCAACAAGACTCGGTATGTCGATCCGCTTCAACGAAAACGATTGCCGTCCTATCGGCAGAACTGCCCGCGGTGTTAAGGCTATTGAGCTTAAAGAAGACGATGAAGTAATCGGTATGTGCGTAATCGGTGAAAATGAAACCGACGAAAAGAAGGTGCTTACCGTTGCAGAAACAGGTCTCGGAAGACTCAGCGAGCACAGTGAATACAGACTGCAGTCAAGAGCGGGTAAGGGTGTACTTAACTATCATATTGAAAAGTACGGTAAGGTTGCATCCGTAGCTCTTGTTTCACCCGAGGATGATATTATTATGATTTCCTCCGACGGTATTCTCATCAGAATCCCCGCTTCACAGATCAACATTGTTTCACGTACATCAAAGGGTGTAAGAGTAATGCGCCTTGCAGAGGGTGAAAGAGTTGTTTCTGCAATTGCAGTCAGAGAAGCAGGTAAAAAGGATGAGGACGAGGCCGAAGAGGGAACAGAGGCAGCAGCCGAAGCTTCAGAGGAAGCCCCGGCTGAGGAATAAAACGGATAATAACTAACTCAAGGAAGTGAACGAATGAAAAAGAAAAAAACTTCTGTTCTGGATTTTTTATGGAGAGATAAAAAACACAGAGCAAAGAACTTTTATTTTGTTCTTACTGTATTTATTGTAATTACGGCAGTTGCTCTGGGCTTTGTCAACAGCAAGCTTGAAATGATGGAAACTCAGGACGACTCTACAACCACAACAAAGGTGCAGCAGCAACAGCAGACTACTCAGCCTGTGACACAGCCTATAGTCTATGATGAAGAGGAGCTCAAGCTGATGCAGGCAATCAGCGAGGCGGGCACACTTAACGATTTTCTTTATCAGTGGTCCGATAACGGTGGTGAGCTTTATTCAAGCAAAAACGTAATGAATCTTCTGCTTCTCGGTCTTGATTCGGAGGATGCTCTCGAAAACGGCGGCCGCTCCGACAGTATGATTCTTGTTTCACTTAACAAGAAAACAAAGCAGATAAATATGATTTCATTCTTCCGAGATGCATGGTGCTACACAAATGCAGGCGGCTATGACACCTTCAATAAGATGAATGCCTCCTACTATTACGGCGGTCCCAGCGGTGTTATCGACACAATTGAAAAAAACTACAAGATTGATATTGACTATTATGTTGCGGTTGACTTTTCATCTTTTGTTGATATTATTGATGCTCTCGGCGGTCTCAAGGTTGAGGTGCAGCAGTACGAGGCAGAGTATATCAATGCCACAACACGTCATACGATTGACTACGGTACGGATGTTACTCTTTCAGGAGACGAAGCTCTTGTATTTGCCCGTATCAGACAGAGTGACTCTGACTCTGACGTAAGCCGTACAAGAAGACAGCGTCAGGTTATCTCCTCTCTTATCAACAGCGTGAAGGGCGCATCAATAAGTCAGCTTAACGATGTTCTTGATTTGCTTTTCCAGTATGTTAAAACTGACCTCAGTAAAATGCAGATTATTTCCTATGCTACCCAGGCACTTACAAACGGCTGGCTTAACTATGAAATTGTTCAGCACACCTTCCTTAGTGAGGATGATGTTTATAAGACCGGTTATGTAGGTGAATCATCTGTTGTTATTATTGACTTCCCTCTTGCGGCACAGAGAGTTCAGAACGCTGTTTACGGCGACACAAATATTGTCCTTGATGAGGACAGACAGAATATTTTCTATCTTGTAGATGAGTTAGATTAAGGGTGATGAGTATAACCCAAACGGAAAAGAGGCAAAAATTATGGAAATGACAATAGGTACAAAGCACGAGGTTTCAGTAGTTGTTACAGATGATATAACTGCTGCAACAATGAAAAGCGGTTCACTCCCAGTGCTTGCAACGCCTTACATGGTTGCACTTATGGAATGTGCCGCAAGTGAGCTTTGTGATAAATTCGTTCCCGAAGGAATTTCAACCGTAGGTACAGCACTTAACATTTCACACCTTGCTCCGACTCCTGTCGGTGGCAACGTAAGGGCAGTTGCAACTCTTATTGCCTTTGACGGAAGAAAGGCAAGCTTCGATGTTGAGGCCTATGACGATTGTGGCCTCATCGGTAAGGGTACCCACGAGCGTTTCACAATTAAAATAGAATCCTTTATGAAAAAGGCACTTGAAAGAAAGAGCTGATTATAATGGCAAAATACGATTTTGTTATTTTTGATTTTGACGGCACCGTTGTTGATACGGGTGAGGGAATTTTAAAAAGTCTGCAGTATTCGTTTGAGCAGATGGGCAGAGAGGTTCCCGATATGTCCGACCTTAAAAAATTTATCGGTCCCCCGATTCATTACAGCTATACACATTTTTACGGTGTAAGCGAGGATGAGGTGGGTGAGTACATTAAAAAATACCGTGAGCGTTATAAAATCAAGGGTATATACGAAAGCGAGCTTTACTGCGGAATGAAGGAGCTTCTTTCTGAACTCAGAGGAAGAGGAGTAAAGCTCGGAATTGCATCAAGTAAGCCTGAGCACCTCATTTACAGTGTGGCGGATTATCTTGAAATTACGGATATGTTCGATGCGATTGTCGGCGTCAAGATTGACGACAGCAACCACAGTACGAAAACCGGACTTGTGCTTGATACTATGGAAAAGCTTGGTGCAACGGATAAAAGCAAGGTGCTGATGGTAGGAGACAGATGCTTTGACATTGACGGGGCTACCGGCGCAGGTGTTGATTCCTGCGGAGCACTCTGGGGCTACGGAAATGAGGAAGAATTCCGTGCTCATAATGCAACATACATTATTTCAGCGCCTTCAGAGGTAATTAAACTGATTTAAGCATTTATAGTTCTAATAGAGAACTAAAAGGGCTTAAAATGTGAAAATATTTCACATTTTAGCCTTCTGTTGAATAGAAATAAGTTAAATGATGCAAGTATCATCAGAAAAAAATCCATTCAATAAAAATAAGACAATATTTTGAAAGTTTTCCACATCCGTTGTGGAAAACTTTCTTGAATACAGAGACAATCAAAGGTCAGTGATGTTATGAAATATTTTGCAAAAGAATATGATGTAATAGTAATCGGTGCAGGTCACGCGGGTATTGAGGCGGGTCTTGCGGCGGCACGTCTCGGTGTAAAAGTCGGTGTGTTCACAATTAATATGGACTGGGTCGGCAATATGCCCTGCAATCCGTCAATCGGCGGAACATCCAAGGGACACCTTGTTCGTGAGATTGATGCCCTCGGCGGTGAAATGGGTAAGGCGGCAGATGCCAATACTTTGCAGAGCCGTATACTCAACCTCGGTAAAGGCCCCGCAGTACACTCCCTTCGTGCACAGATTGACCGCAGACGCTACAGTGAATATATGAAGCACGTAATGGAAAAGCAGGAGGACCTTGAAATTGTTCAGGCTGAAATCACCGACCTTGTAAAAAGTGAGGACGGCAGGTGGCAGGTTACCACGATGCTTGAGGCGATTTATAAAGCCCAGTGTGTGATACTTGCAACGGGTACCTTTCTTGCATCCAAAATATATGTGGGCGATGTTGTTTATGACGGCGGTCCCGACGGTATGTTTGCGGCAACGAGATTAGGCACTTCCCTTAAAAATCTCGGTGTTTCTACAAGACGCTTCAAAACAGGTACGCCTTCAAGAGTTAACAGAAGAAGCATTGACTTTTCGGGTCTCGAGCGCCAGGACGGTGATGAAAGAGTCGTCCCCTTCTCCTTTGACGGAAAATATCAGCCCGAAAATAAGCTGCCCTGCTATATAACATATACAAATGAGGATACCAAGCAGGTTATCCTTGATAATATTCACCGCTCCCCTCTTTACAGCGGAAAAATTGACGGCGTAGGTCCGAGATACTGTCCGTCAATTGAGGACAAGATTGTCCGCTTCTCAGAAAAA